>CACNXU010000006.1 GCA_902624585.1 uncultured Pelagibacteraceae bacterium
GCATGTGAATATACTTCTTTAATATCTTTTAATTTAGCACCAGGTTGTCCTAATAAGTTATGTTCAATTTTTTGAAAGTGCTCTTTATAAATGTTGAGCCTATGTTTAAATATTAAATATTCAATACCAATGTTACCAGTAATTCTATTTGACTCTGGAATTATTATTCTGCTCTGAGGTTCTTCAGTTGCTTTATTAAAACAATCATCAAAAGTTTTACATGGTAATATTTCAGCCTTAGGATCAATTGAAAGAGCTGCTAAATGAGAATATGCGCCGAAGGTTCCTTGAAAATAAATTTTACTCATCAATTCTTATATTCCATTATTTTTTTCAAGGCTAGATAATCTTCCACAGTATCTACTCCAATTGGAGATGATTTTGCAAGCGAAACATTGATATCAATATTATTATCTAATGCTCTTAATTGCTCTAACTGGTGTTCTATTTCATTTTTTGATTGACTGAGTTGAACAAATTTTTCAAGTGAATCCTTTGAATAACAATAAACTCCTATATGATGATAAATATTATAAACCCTCTTAGACTTTCTTAAAAAAGATATAGCCTTTGGAAAATTGTCCTCTGCTAAAGTACTTTCTGTAATAACCTTAACAATATTTTCATTTTTTAAGCTTTTATTATCTTTAATTTTTGTGGCAAGAGTTCCTATATTTGAGAGATTTTGAACCATTTTTTCATTCAAGCTTAATAAATCTTTGATATCGATTGCTGGCTCATCACCTTGTAAATTCATTATAAAATCTACGTCTCTTATATTTGATTTTTTAAGTGCCTCATAAATTCTATCAGTTCCTGTCTTGTGTTTATTGCTAGTTAGAATAGCATTGAAACCATTTCTTTTAACATCTTCAATAATTTCTAGGTCCTCTGTAGCTACAATTACATCTCCAATATTGGCCTCTACTGCTTTTTTAGACACATGTGAAATAATTGATAAACCATTTATTTTTAATAAAGGTTTGCCTGGCAGCCTAGTTGCGGACATTCTAGAGGGTATAATTATTAAAGTTTTCATCACATTTTCAAATTATTATACTCATTAAATAACTATAGGGGCAAATTTATACACTAAATTTTAGCTATTTTTTGTTTTATCATGTTATACGTTTCTAACATAATTTAAAAAAATGGATTCATTTGAAATAAACAAAATAGTTGCAGCAGTTCTAATGGTTGCTCTAATTGTTATAGGCATTGGAAAATTGTCTGATGTCATATTTTATGTAGAAAAACCAGATAAGCCTGGATATTCAGTTGAGGTAGAATCGTCCGCTGTATCTATCTCTACTACAACTAAAGATGAGGAAAAAATTGATATAGCAGCATTGTTGGCGATGGGAGATATAGCTCACGGTGAAAAAGTTTTTAAAAAATGTGCAGCTTGTCATTCAATTATTAAAGGTGGAAAAAACGCTATTGGCCCAGCTTTATATAATGTTGTGGGAAGAAAAATTGGTGCCCTAGAGGATTATAAATATTCCAAAGCTTTATTGGAATACGAAAAAAATTGGACTTTTGAAGAGTTAAACGGATTTTTAATTAAACCTGCTAAATGGATTAAGGGAACAAAAATGGCTTATGCCGGTCTTAGAAAAGAAAAAGATAGAGCCTCAGTAATTAAATATTTAAATGAAAATGCAGACAGTCCTTTGCCACTACCTTAATTTTCCAAAACAATATAATAAAATACTTTTTTGTACGTGAACTCTATTTAATGCTTGTTGCCACACATGGGATTTCTTGCTTAAAAAAACATTATCACTTACCTCATCACCTCTAGGTAAACAGTGAAGAAAAATACAACTTTTTTTTGCAAAACTCATTAATTTTTTATCAATTTTAAAATTTTTAAATGATTGTATTTTTTTTTTCTTGTTAACTTTATCATTTAAAGAAACAACCTTATCAGAGAAAATTACATCTGCCATAGCAGCTGCCTCTTTAGGATCGTTATAAATAAAAATTTTTTTATTATTTTTTTTGACCCAACGTCTTACTTCTTTTCCAGGTTCAAATTTTTTTGGACAACCAATATTAAGTTTGAAAGAAAATTTAACCGATGCAGCTATTAAACTATCCAAAACATTATTTGAATCACCTATCCAACAAATATTTAATTTTGAAATAGGTTTTTTCATTATTTCTTCGACTGTAAAAATATCAGATAAAACTTGTGTCGGATGTGACGATGGACTTAGACCATTAATAATTGGAATTGATACGTATTTTTTAAAGTTCTCTATTTTTTTGTCACTATCAGTTCTAATCATAAAACCATCACCATAAGTTGAGAGAATTTTAGCTGTATCAGCTATACTTTCTCCACCTTGACCTAAATGAAGTTCATTTGAACGTAAAGTTAAAGTTCCACCACCAAGTTGTTTAATAGCTAGATAAAAGCTTAATCTTGTTCGTAAACTAGATTTTTCAAACATTTGAATTAATAATTTTCCTTTTAAAGGTGCTCCCTTATCTATCTCCAGAGTACTTAGCTTTTTTCTTAATCTTTTTCTTTTCTTAGCATCAGTGATTATTTTTCTAAGATCTTTAGAGGGTATATCTTTTAAGTTAATAAAATGTTTCATAATTATTTAAGTTCAGAACAAACTTTTGTAATTATTTTTAAAGCTTTACCTATTTCATTCTTTTTAACGTTTAAAGGGGGTAAAATTCTAATTACATTTTCAGCTGCACGTATAGTTAATAACTTATTATCCATTAATTTTTTTATAAAATTTGTTTGATCTTTAAAAACCTTAATTCCAATTAATAAACCTCTTCCCCTTATTTCTTTTATAATTTTGGGATATTGGTTTTTAATTTTATTAAGATTTGATAAAAAATATTTCGAAGATTTTTTCACATTATTTAAAAAGCTTTTATTTGAAACTATATCCATTACTGTATTCCCCACAGCCATTGCTAATGGATTTCCACCAAATGTAGATCCATGAGTACCCGCTGTCATTCCAGCTGCAACTTTTTTGTTCATAAGAACTGCACCAATTGGAAATCCTCCTCCGATACCTTTTGCTATAGGCACTATGTCTGGTTTAACTTTTGATTGTTCAAATGCAAAAAAATCACCACTTCGACCTATACCGCATTGAACTTCATCTAAAATTAATAGTATTTTTTTTTCATTACAAATCTTTCTTAAATATCTTAAACATTTATCAGGAATTGTTTTAATACCCCCTTCACCTAATATAGTCTCGACCATTATAGCTGCTGTGTTCTTTTTAATTCTACTTCTTATTTTAGGGAATCTCGGTTTTGAATCTTTAAAAATAATATGATCAAACCCTGGAATTTTTGGTCCAAAACCCTCTGTCATTTTTTTAGAACCACTAGCATAAATTGCAGCAAGTGTTCTTCCATGAAATGAATTTTTTATACATAAAATTCTATTTTTATACGGTTTTCCAATATGATAAAAATATCTTCTTGCTACTTTTATTGCTGCCTCTGTAGCCTCTGCACCACTATTTTGAAACATTACGTAATCTGCAAACGTTTTTTTACATAAATTTTTAGCTAATTTTTCTCCCTCAGGAATTTCAAATGCATTAGAAACGTGCCATAATTTTTTTGATTGATCTTTTATTGCTTTAATAAGTCTTGGATGAGCGTGTCCCAAAGAATTTACAGCTATACCTTGAACAAAATCTAAATATTTTTTGTTATCAGTAGTATACAAATAACTTCCTTTTCCATATTTAAATGAAATTTTCTTTCTGTTATAATTTTTTGCTAAATAGCTCATTAATTTAGATAGTTTTTATAAATTATAATTATAAATACAAGTTGGGATTGAAAATATATATATAAACTTGATATTTTTAGTGTTAATAACTCTAGTTTTTTGATTGTTTAATTTAAATTAATAACAGTATATTGTTATTTATTATAAACTATATACTAGATATTGATTATGAGTTGGACAGAGGAAAAGATTGCAAAGCTTAAAGAACTCTGGGGAAAAGGTAATACTGCTAGCCAAATTGCAGAGATAATTGGAGGAGTAAGTAGAAATGCTGTTATTGGTAAAGCTCACAGACTAAATCTTTCGGCTAAAATCAAAACAAGAACTGCTGCGTCAAATTTTAGTTTTGAAAACTCAATAGATCAAAAAAATATTAAAAATAAGAGAGTTAGAAAAAGTAAATTTAAATCTTTGATTATTGAGAAAGACTTTGAGCCAGAAAATCCTAAACAATTGGAACAACTAGATGAGAATTCTTGTAAATGGCCAATTGGTCATCCAGATGAAAAATCATTTTATTTTTGTGGACGAAATTCTTTAAAGGACTTTTCTTACTGTAAATTGCATCTTCTTTATGCTTATCAACCAAAAGGGAAAAAAGAAGACTTGACTGAGAAAGAAGATGTTCCAGAATTTATTGAGAAGAAAATAAAATCGGCGTAAATATCTAATTAGTTTTTTTTATATCGTCTTTAGAAGTATATTTTGATGTCGAAAATTGTCCTCCTTCCCTCCACATATAACAATATTTTCTTACTTCTTCTTCAAAATATCTTACACTTGGTATACCTATGTCAGAATTAGTTTTGTACTTGTCTGATTTTATATTATCGTATTTTAAAAGTTTTAACTGATCTCTTGTAAGTAAAGGTTTGGGCATCAACTCAAATAGTCTTGCTTGTAATTCAGCTATTTTATTTGGAACTGGTATTAATAATCTTTTTTTATTAATTAACATTAATAATTTTTCCAATATTTGTTTAAAAGTAAAAACTTCAGGTCCTACACATTCTATAATTTTTGAATAAATATTTTTAGAAATTATATATTCTATCGTATCGGTTAAATCTGAACAATGAATAGGAGAAAACTTTGTTTCGCCTTTGAAATAAATAGGAAACACAGGCAATCTACTCAGAAGGGTCATAAACGTTGTCGTAAAATTATCATCAACTGAATAAACAACAGATGGTCTAAGAATAGTTGCTAAAGGAAAGTTTTTCAAAATATTGTTTTCTCCCTCTAATTTAGTTTTAGCATAGTGGGAATCTACAGCCTCGTGTACTCCTAGAGCTGATAAATGTATAAAATGTTTTAAATTATACTCTTTTGAAAGTTTGGCTAATATAGAGGGAAACAAAGTATGAATATTTTTAAAAGTATTTCCTCTTTTTTTTTCATACAAAATACCTACTAAATTTATACAAATATCAGCTTTATTAAAAAGGCTTCTTATTTTTTTTTCATCAAAAATGTTGGACTCAACTATTTCTATATAGCCTGCGTTTGCTTGTGTTTTAATAATATAGCTCTTTTGATGAATGTTTCTTGTAACTACAGTAACTCTATAGTTATTCTTAGTAAGTTTTCTGATTAAGTTTCGACCTATTTGACCACTTCCACCAAAAATTAGACAATTTTTTGCTTTCATATATATATGCTTTAAATGAGTAATAATATTCAACTTTACAAAAACGATCTACCAGATGATTTGAAATTAGGCAATATAATAGCAGTCGATGGAGAGTTTATGGGATTAAATGTGAGGCGAGATCCACTTTGTCTAATTCAAATATCTTCAGGTAATTCTGATGCACACATTATTCAATTTGACAGAAATAACTACAACGCTCCTAATTTAGTTAGGTTACTAAATGACGAAAAAATAACAAAAATTTTTCACTATGGTAGAGCAGATATTGCGCACATAAAATATTATTTAAAGACTGAGACAAATAATATTCTGGATACGAAAATTGCGTCAAAACTTGCTAGATCTTATTCGGATAATCATTCTTTAAAAACTTTGATTAAAGAATTTATCAATATAGACATTAGTAAACAATTTCAAAATTCAGATTTTGGAGGTGAACTTTCCCCAGCACAATTAAAATATTGCGCAAATGATGTTATCTATTTACATAAAATTCATGAAGAGCTTAATAAAATATTAAAAAGGGAAAATAGGATAAGTTTATATATGGAATGTTTAAAATTTTTAAAAATTAGAGTTGATCTTGATTTAGCCTTATTCAAAGATGATATTTGGGCACATTAATAATGAATAAAAAATTTATATTAACTGCTAAAGATGTAATTAATCTTGAGATTAAAGCACTTCAAAACTTAAAAAAAAGTTTAAATAGTTCTTTTAATGAGGCAGTAATCCAGATTGCTAGATGTCAATCTAAAATAATTTTGTGTGGTGTAGGCAAAAGTGGACTTATAGCGTCCAAGATTGCTGCAACATTAGCTTCGGTAGGAACACCATCATTTAGCCTATCTGCTAGTGAAGCATCACATGGAGATCTAGGAATGATTTCAAAAAAAGATATTTTGATATTAATTAGTAACTCTGGAGAAACAAGTGAATTAAAAAATATAATTCAGTACGCAAAAAGAAATAGAATTTTATTAATTGGAATTGTTTCAAAAAAAGATTCTATTTTATATAAATCTTCTGACATAAAACTTTTTATACCTAAAGTAGTGGAAGCAGGAGGAATAATACCAACATCCAGTACAACGTCACAACTTGCTTTAGGTGATGCGTTAGCAATAACAACAATGAAATTTAAAAAATTTGGAAAAATGGATTTTAAAAAATTACATCCAGCAGGAAGTATTGGAGCTCAATTAAAAACTGTTGAGGATATTATGATTACAGGCAAAAGAATTCCTTTTGTAAATGAAAATCTACAAATGAAAAAAGCTTTAAAAATTTTAGGTGAAAAAAAATTAGGAATATTAATTGTAAGAAATAAAAATAAAAAAACTTCTGGAATAATCACTGATGGACAAATAAGGAGGTTTAGTCAAAAAAAAACAGATTTTCACTTATTACCAGTAAAAAAAATTATGACAAAAAAACCTATTTATATAAATAAAGATGAATTAGCTGCAAAAGCTCTTTCATTAATGAACTCCAAAAAAATAACTTCTCTCGTTGTTTACGACAAAAAAACACCTTTAAAGACTATTGGTGTTATCCACGTTCATACTATTTTACAATCAAATATCTCTTGATGAAAAAAAAAAAAATTCTATATTTTTTTTTTATCTTTTTAACTGTTTTTATTTTTTTTACGTATATTTATTCAAAATTTTTTAAAAAAACAAAAATAATACCTGAAGAACCTAAACTGAATGAGGAAGAAATTTATCAATCAAATATAATACAAGATATATACTACAGTACGAAAGATGCTGAAGGTAATGAATATATAATAAAAGCTGATCTAGGAGAAATAGACTATTCTAACAGGAATATTTTATATCTAACGAAAGTAGATGCTTTAATAATATTAAAGAATTCAGACAAAATATTAATCAAATCAGATTTTGGAAAATATAATATTGATAATTTTGATACAATTTTTTCAAAAAATGTAATATTAAATTATTTAGATAACAAAATTATCGGAGAATATCTGGATTTTTCTTTAGAAAGGGAGTTAATGATAATTTCTAAAAATGTGGTTTTTAATAATATAGAAAATACTCTTAAAGCTGATGTTATTGAAATAAACATAAGCACAAAGGATACAAGAATTTTTATGTATGAAAAAGAAAAAAAAGTAAATATTAAAAGTAAAAATAAAAATGGCAATAATTAAAAAATTTAGAATTAAATCATTTAAAAATATTAATACAATAATTGAATTTGAGAATATATCTCTGTCATATGGTAACAGACTTATTCTGGATAATATAAATTTTAAAATTAACGAAGGACAAATATTTGGTATGTTGGGCCCTAACGGTGTTGGTAAATCAACAATTTTTAACTTGATTACTGGTTTAATTAATCCAGGAAGTGGAAAAATTAAAATTTCTGGTGAGGATGTTACTGATTATCCCGTTTATTTAAGAACGAAAAGATTTAAAGTGGGATATGTGCCTCAATATGGTGGTTATTTTAATGACTTAACCCTTCATCAAAATTTAAAAGCAATTAGTGAAATTGTAATAGAAAATAAAAATTATAGATCCGAAAGAATTAATTATTTAATTTCAAAGTTTGAGCTGGATAATTTGAAAGAAATAAAAGCAAAATTTTTATCTGGTGGTCAAAAAAAAAAATTAGTAATTGCTTTGTCATTACTGAGCGAACCCAAAGTTTTGCTTTTAGATGAATGTTTTGCGGCATTAGATGTTCTAACAATAAAAATGCTTCAAGAAATAATTGTTAATTTACAGAATGAAAATCAAATTACAATTTGTATTTGTGATCATCAAGCTAGAGACCTTCTGGCTTGTGTTGATACGGCAATGATATTAAGCAACGGTAAGATTATTGCTGAAGATACTCCATCAAATCTAGTAAAAAATATTAACGCTAAAAATGCATACTTTGGAGATAATTTTAAATTCAATTAATCTTCAATGCCAGACGTACTCTTAATTAATAAAAAATTAGTAAATTTTAAAAAAGTAATAAATGTTAGTGGTGATAAAAGTATAAGTATTAGATGGGTTTTGTTTTCATCTTTAGCAAATGGTGTTTCAACAGCAAAAAATTTATTAATGTCAGAAGATGTCTTAGCAGCTTTAAAAGCTGTAAAATGTTTGGGGATTAAATACAAAATTAATAAAAATACATGCAAAATTTATGGAAAAGGGATTAATGGTTATAAATATAAAAAAAATTTAATTATAAATGCAAAAAACTCTGGAACTCTTGGAAGATTAATACTTGGTATAATAATTAACTCTTCCAATCCCATTAAATTAATAGGGGACAAAAGTTTGTCTAAACGAGATTTCAAAAGAATTTCTGATCCCTTAAGTAAATTTGGTGTAAAATTTAAGCTAACCAATAATAAAAATTTACCCCTAACAATATACGGCTCTACAAAACTTAAATCTATAAATTATTTTGAGAAGAAAGGTTCGGCTCAATGCAAAAGTTCTGTAATTTTAGGTGGCATGAGATCAAACGGTATAACAAAAATAAAAGCAAAAAAATCTAGAAATCATACCGAACTTATGTGTAAACATTTAAATTTACCGATAACTATAAATAATAAAAAAACATATGACGAAATAAAGATTAGTAGAGTAAAAAAAATTAAAACTCTTAACTATAATATTCCTTCAGATATAAGCTCTAGTGCTTTTTTTATTGTTCTTACTATATTATCAAATAATTCAGAGCTTATTATTAAAAATGTAAATATAAATAATACAAGAATAGGAATAATTCAGATTTTACAAAAAATGGGTATAAAGATTTTATTTAAAAATCAAAAAAATTACAAAGGTGAAAAAATCGCAGACATTAAAATTAAGAGTGAAAAATCAATTAAGGCAATAAATTGTCCAGAAAAACTTAATAGTGGTGCGATAGATGAATTTTTAGTTATATTCCTAGTGGCAGCAAAAGCAAAAGGTATATCATATTTTAAAGGTTTAAGTGAATTAAATCAAAAGGAAAGTCCAAGGCTTCAATGGGCTGAAAAAATTTTAAATAAAATTGGAGTCAAAAATATCACAACTAAAGACTCAATTAAAATATTTGGTAATCCTAATTTAAATATTAATAAAAAAATAATAATTAAAGATTATTTAAAAGATCATAGAGTATTTATGACATCAGTAATCGCAGCTTTATCTTTTGGTGGTTCATGGAAAATTCATGACAAAAATTCTATCAAAACTTCTTTTCCAAATTTTTTAGAAATAATAAGTAGTTTAAAAAATGATTAAGAAAAAAAATATAATTAAAATAGCAATTGACTCTCCAGCAGCAGCTGGTGCTGGAACTATAGCTAAAGCCATATCTAAACATTATAATCTTTTTTATTTAGATACTGGAAAAATATATAGATTTGTTGCTTATTTAAAAATACAATTTCCAAAGAAGTTTAATGATAAATTTATACGTTCTAAAATTAAATCATTAAGTGCAAAAGATTTATCAAACAAAAATTTATTGAGTGATGAGGTGGGAACCGAAGCATCTGTGATATCAAAAATAAAGAAAATTAGAGAAATAGTACATTCTTTGCAAACAAACATTGCATATTATCCTCCAAAAAAGTATATGGGTTCTTGTCTTGATGGTAGGGATATCACCTATAAAATTATACCAGATGCTGAATTTAAATTTTTTATAACCGCTAATGTAAAAATAAGAGCCTTAAGAAGATTTAAAGAATTGAAGGGATTAGGAAAAAAGACTTCATACAAAGAAGTGCTAAAAAGCATTAAAAAACGTGATAAAAATGACTATAATAGAAAAATTTCTCCTCTTAAGAAAACAAAAGATTCCCTATTGATTAATACGACAAACCTTAATAAAAGGGCATGTTTTTTAAAAATTAAAAAAATAATAGACAGGAAACTAAAAAATTAATGGAAATTTACAAAGATTTATCAAGTCAAGCCTCAAAAGAATTTGAAAAATTACTGAACAGCCAACTTTCGAAGATACAGATAGAAGAAGGAAAAATAATAGAAGGTAAGATAAATAAAATTACCGAAAAATTTGTATTTCTTTTCGTTGAGGGACTAAAATCTGAACCTGTGTTAGATATCAATGAACTAAAATCAATGGGTCTTGCTGAGAAAATCAAGATTGGAGAGACAATATCAGTCTTATTAGAAAAGATCGAAGATAAAAATGGAGAAGTCTTAGTTTCGGCAAGTAAAGCTCATAAAATCAAAGGTTGGGATAAATTAGTTGAAGCATATGAAAAAAACGAGCCAATTATGGGTAAGATAACATCAAAATGTAAAGGCGGATGCATTGTTGAACATATTGATACAGGTTCTTTGATGTTTTTACCAGGATCTCAAATTAGTGATAAACCTTTAAAAGATATAAGCCATTTAATGAATGAGCCACAAAAGTTTGCCTTAATAAAATTAGATAAAGTTCGTGGGAATGCATGTGTTTCAAGAAGGGAAATTATTTCTAATTTCAAAAAAGAGGACAAAGCAAAAATCATTGAAAAATACAAAATTGGAGACATTATAAAAAATGCAGAAGTAAAAGGATACAGTTCATTTGGATGCTTCTTTAATGTAAATGGTGAACTAGACGTTTTAGTTCATTTACAAGAAATTTCTTATTCAAGAGTTAATCATCCTGATGAAGTATTTAATATAGGGGAAAAACACGATCTTAAAGTCATAAGTGTTGACAAAGAAAAATTACAAGTAGGCTGTTCAGTAAAACAATTATCTCCTGATCCTTTTGAACATATTGAAAATTATGAATTAAATAAAATTTACAAGGTAAAAGTAGTTAAACTAATGGATTTTGGAGCATTTTGTGAATTGGAACCTGGTCTAACAACATTACTACATTCAAGTGAATTAAGTTGGACAAAGAAAAATATTTCAGCAAAAAAAATGTTTAGAGTTGGAGACGAAATTGATTGTGTAATAACTGAAATTGATAAAGATAAACGTAGAGTTGCAATTTCTCATAGATTGACACAAGAAAATCCATTTGAAACTTTTGAAAAAAAATATCCCATCGATAGCATAGTCGAAGGAGAAATTGTTAACAAAAATGAGTACTCTTTATTTGTAAAAATTCAAGATTTAGACATAGATACTTTTTTACATTGTAATGATTTAACATATTTAAATAATGGTGAAGAAGAACTAACAAAATATAAAAAAGGTGACAAAATAAAAGTAAAAGTTTTAGAAATTAAAACAGCAGAGCAAAAGGTAAGAGTTGGATTAAGACAAACTCAAGCAGACCCTTTTGAATGGTTTAAAGATAAATCAAAAAATCAAACAATAACTGTGAAAGTTGTATCTACAGACAATAAAGGTTTAATTGTAAGACCTGAGGGCTGTGATATGGATTTTCAAATAAAAAAATCTGCGATAGCGATTAATTCTGCAGATGCTAGACCAAGTAGGTGGACTGGTGGAGAAAAACTTGATTGTGCTATAGCTGATCTAGATCTGCAAAAGCGTAAAGTTACATTGAGTATTAAATTATTAGAAGAGATAGAAAAAAAAGAAGCTCTAGAAAAATATGGTTCAGAAGGGTCTGGTAAAAATCTACCTTTCTCATCTTTATCTGAAGATTTAAAGAAAAAAGAAGAAAAAGAATAATTGAAGAAGATTTAAATTGGCTATTGTAAAATCAAAGCTTCTAAAACAACTCTCAGCGAATTATCCAAACTTTCTTAAAAAAGATCTAGAAAAATTTATGAATATAATTTTACACGAGATCAAAAGAGCTTTGAAAAGAGGAGATAGAGTTGAACTTAGAGGTTTCGGTGTTTTTTCATCTAATATACAAAAAGCTAGGATATCAAGGAATCCTAAAACAGGTGAAAAAGTTAACACTCCAGAAAAAAAGACAATTCACTTTAAAATGTCAAAAGATTTGTTTAAAAAATTAAATAATAATGAAGAATAGAAATATTTTTGTTGCTTGTGATACATCGAATATAGATAAAATAAAAAAAATAATTTCTCAAACTAAGACAAAAAAACTTAAAATTATTCCAAAATTTGGCTTACAATTTTTTTACTCTAAAAATGGTAGAAAATTTTTAGAAAGAGCTAAGTATGATTTCTGGTTAGATTTAAAAATAAATGATATTCCTCAAACAGCATTATCTGCAATTGATAGCTTAAGAGATTTAAAAAGATGTAAATATATTACTGTGCATGCTAATGGTGGTTTTGAAATGCTTAAAGAGGTGAAAAAAAAATCAAAAATAATAAATAAAGATTTAAAAATATTAGGTGTTACTGTTCTAACTAGTCTTAACAATAGATCTTTAAATATAATTGGTCATACAAAAAGTGTTGAGCAACTAGTGTTGAAACAAGCTGATATTATAAAAAAATCTGGTTGTGATGGTATAGTTTGTTCGGCCAAAGAAGCTATTACAGTTAGAAAAAAATTCAAAAATTTATTAATTATAACACCAGGAATAAGGTTACCTGGAGATAGTCCAAATGATCAAAAGAGGATTATGACTCCTAATAAAGCATTTGAGAATAAAGTTTCAGGTATAGTCATTGGAAGGTCTCTTACAAAGGGTAATATTAAAAATAATACAAAAAGACTTTTAGATCATCTTAGGAAATGATCAAGGGTTGTAAGATTTGTGGGATAAAAGATTCTGAAACTTTAAACTTTATTATTAATCATCCCTACCCTCCAAAATTTATTGGTTTTATTTGTAATTACCCAAAAAGTTCTAGATATGTAAGATTTGATAATCTAAAAAAATTACTACATATTAATAAAAATAAAAGTGAGTTTGTTGCTGTTTTAGTAAAACCTAACAATGAGATTTTAGAAAAAATAAAAAGTTTACCTTTTGATTATTATCAATTGTATGACTGTACTCTGGATGAAATCAAATTCATTAAACAAAAATATCAAAAAAAAATTATTACTGCTATTACAATTAAAGATAAATCTGACGTTATTAAATACAAATTATTTACTTCAGTAACAGATATTTATTTGTTTGATAGTAAAGGATACGAAAAAAGCCAGGGATTTGATCATAATTTAATTAATAATATAAAACTTAGCAAAGAATTAATGTTAGCAGGTAATATAAAATTTGATAATAATCTCAAAAATTACGAAAAAATTGCAGATTACATTGATTTATCTGGAGGTCTCGAAACTTCTGGATTAAAAGATATATCCAAAATAGAAATTTTTTTGAACAATCTTAATAAAATTAAAAATGAAGCTTAAAAAAAAAATTCCATTAATTGACCAACATGACCGTTATGGTTTTTGGGGAGGTAAATTTGGAGGAAGTTTTATTCCTGAAACTTTAAAAAAGCCTGTAGAAGATTTAACAAAAGAATTTTCAAAATTAAGAAAGAACAAAAATTTTTTAAAAAAAAGAGATTATTATTTCAAAAATTACATTGGATCACCTACATCATTTATAAAATTAAAAAATTTATCCAATCATTTAGGTGGAGCTCAAATATGGGCAAAAGTTGTATCTGAAGCTAATGGTGGTGCTCATAAGATATATAATGCAACGGTCCATGCTTTAATTTGCAAGTCTATGGGAAAAAAATATATAGTTGGTGACACAGGTGCTGGTTATGCTGGTAAAATGTTAAGCATGGCAGCGAAAAAATTTGGTTTGAAATGTAAAATTTTCATGGGAGCTAAAGATATAAAGAGACAAAAACCTAATTGCGATGCTATGAGAAAAAATGGTGCCGAAATAGTTCCTGTTTATTCTGGTAGCCAAACTTTAGTTGATGCAGTGAGTGAATGCATGAGATATTGGGTTTCAAATTGTGACACCACTCATATGTGTGTTGGTAGTACAGTTGGTCCAAATATTTTTGTAAAAATATGTGGGTGGAGCACTGCACAAATTTCTAGAGAATTAAAAACGCAGATTAAAAATGAATTTAAAAAAATTCCAAATAAAATAAAATTAATAAACTGCGTTGGTGGTGGCAGCTCAGCTTATGGGTTTTGGAGTGAATTTATAGATTTTAACAAGTCTCAGATTGAATTAGTTGGTGTTGAAGCTGGTGGTCCAAAAAAATCAAAACTTCATGCAGCTCCTCTAAGTAGAAATGCTAAAATTGGAATTTTACATGGTGCTGCTTCATATGTTTGTCAAAATAATGAAGGTCAGATAAAAGACACAGAGTCAATAAGTGCTGGATTAGATTATCCAGGTGTCAGTCCGATACATTGTTTTCTAAAAGATACTAAACGAGCAAGATACACTTATGCAACTGATGAAGAGGCACTAAAAGCTTATGTGATGGTAACTAAATTTGAAAAAATTAATCCAAGTTTAGAGCCTAGCCATGCATTTGCTGAAGCAATTAAAATTGCCCCAAAATTAAGTAGAGATACAATTGTTATAGTAAATTCATGTGGGGATGCTAAAAAAGATCGAAGTATATTAAAAGAGAGATTAGGTAAATATTAATGAATTCATTAATCAAGAAAGCTTTCTTAAATGCTAGAAGTGAAAATAGACCAGCTTTACTAACTTATACTGTTGCGGGAGATAATAATAAAAAAAAATCCTTAGAAATACTTAAATCAATTTCAAATTATGCTGATATTTGTGAATTAGGCTTTCCACACAACACTCCAATAGCTGATGGAGGACAAATACAAACGAGTGCTTATCGGGCAATTAAAAATGGAATTAAAATTAAAGATGTATTTTCAATTGCAAAAAATTTTAAAAAAATCAAAAAAAATAAACCAATTATCTTAATGGGTTATTACAATATGATTTATCAATTTAATGAAAATAAATTTTTAGAGAAATGCAAAAAATCGCAAGTTGATGGTCTAATAGTTGTTGACTTACCATATCCTGAAAATAAAAATTTTGCTTCAAAATGTAAAAATAAGGGAATTACTTTTATTCAATTAGTATCACCAACCACCTCTAAGATTAGATTAAAAAAAATTATAAAGGACTCGCATGATATGATTTATTATATAAGCATGCTATCCACCACAGGTGGAAAGCTTAAAGTTTCCTCAAATAAAATATTAGAAAAATACAATATGATTAAAAAACAAAATACATCTAAAAATGTTGTTATTGGTTTTGGAATAACAGAAAAAACTATTAGATCCCTTAAAAAAGCTGATGGTTTAGTGGTTGGTAGTGCAATTTGCAAAGAAATCTCTAAATCTATTGAAAAAAGACAAAATACTGTCACAAATGTTACTAATATCGTCAGAAGATTAAGGAATAAAATTATATGAACTGGATAACAAAAATTATTAAAGCAGGTGAAAAAATTAAAACTGCTATACGTGAAAGAGCTACAAAAGAAGATATTGCAAAAAGTGATTGGACATCATGTTGTAAAGGTCCAATATTAAAAAAAGATTTAGAGGAAAACCTATGGGTTTGTCCAGATTGTAAACGACATCATAGAATTAAACCACATCAGAGATTTGATATCTTATTTGGAAAAAATAATTACGAGATTTTCAAAACTCCAATACCAAAAGACGATCCACTCAACTGGACAGACTCAAAGCCATATAAAGAAAGATTAAAAAGTGCTCGAAAAAAAACTGGATTAGAATGTGGAATGATGGTTGTTTCTGGAACTTTAAATAATATTAAAATAACCGCAGTAGCCTCTGATTTTGATTTTTTAGGAGCTTCGATGGCAGCAGCAGAAGGTGAAGCTTTTTTATATGGAGTACAGTATGCGATAGAAAATCAAACACCATTTTTATGTATCAGTGCAGGTGGTGGAATGAGAATGATGGAGAGTTTAATTTCATTATCTCAAATGACAAGAACTACACTAGCAATAAATGAATTAAAGAAAAATGGACTTCCATATTTAGTTTGTATTACTGATCCTACAGCAGGTGGTATTACTGCATCATATGCAATGTTAGGTGATATACACATTGCAGAACCAGGAGCTTTAATTGCATTTGCTGGTGCAAGAGTGATACAGGGAACTGTTAAAGAAGAATTACCTGAAGGTTTCCAAAAAAGTGAATATGTAGAAAAAACAGGTTTTGTAGATTTAATTGTTGAACGTAAAGATCTCGCATCTAAAATTGGAACTTTATTATTAATATTGTTAAAGAAGAATTCCGATATAAGTGCTGAACAAAATGAAACTTCAGAAGATTCTCAACAACTTTCAAAAGTTGCATCCTAAAGAAATAGACCTATCACTTGATAGAATTAAAAATCTTTGTGAAAAACTAGGAAATCCACAAAACAAAATTAAAGCAATATCAATTGTAGGAACTAATGGTAAAAATTCTACAATTCAAGCTGCTTATTCAATTCTTAAAGAAGCAAATTTTAAATGTAATGTATACACAAGTCCGCATATTAAAAAAATTAATGAAAGATTTATTTTCAGCAACCAGGAATTAAATGATCATGAGTTAGCTGATTTATTGGAAGAAGTTGAAAAAATTAATAATAATCAACCAATCACAGTATTTGAAATGTTATCAGCTTGCTTTTTTTACAAAGCGGCACAATATGCAGGTAACATTAACTTAATAGAAAGTGGCTTGTTTCATCGTTTTGATGCTGTCAATATTTTAAAAACTAATCTAGCAAGTATTGTCACATCAATAAGCAAAGATCATCTAGATTGGCTTCCAAAAGATAAACAAACAATTGAACAAATTGTATTTGAAAAAACATCTACGCTTTTAAATTCAAACATTATTGTAGCCAAACAAAATACTAAAGAGACGATGGATTATATTAAAAAAACTATCTCTCAAAATAAATCTAATAAAGTATTTTTTAATAATGATTTTAGTTACACAGTTAATGAAAATGATTTCTTCTACTACGAAGATAAATTTGGTGGATTAAAACTTCCTATGCCTAACGTGCTCGGTCAATATCAATTAGAAAACATATCTACCGCAATAGCAACCTTAAGAACTCTAAATATAGGTATAAAAGATGAACATATTCAACAAGGTATTAAAAAAATATCCAGTTTAGCAAGACTTCAAGAAATTAAATCTGGTAAATTAAAAGATTTAGTTAAAAATAATAGATTTATAGTAGATGGAAGCCATAATGAAGGTGGTGCTAAAGCATTAAATGAATATCTTCAAAGCTTAGATTGTAATAAACATGTTATAATTGGAATGATGGCAAACAAAGAACATGAAAAATTTATCAGTTACTTCAAAGATATTACTTCAATAACTACTATAGATTTAAAAACTCAACCAAATTCAATTGGTGGAAAAGATTTGAAAGAAAAATTTAAAAATATAACCAATGTTCAATATCAACCAGATATCAAGCAAGCGATCAAATCAATTAATTTAAAAGAAGGAGATCTTTTACTAGTTACAGGATCTTTGTATGGGGCTGCTGAAGTATTAAATTTAAATTAAATATTTTTATCTAAAAATTCTTTCATATGGCTTTCTGGAACACCACCAACTTTTCTATCTACTTCAATGCCTTTTTTATAGATGATAACTGTTGGAACACCTCTAATCCCTGCAGCACTTCCAGTGTTTATTCCACCATCTTCAACATCAGCATAATAAAAACCAGCCTTATCTTTATATTCATCTGACAACTTATCCATTACTGGTTTTAGTGCTTTACATGGACCACACCACTCAGCTGAAAACTGAATGACTGAAACATCTTCATGTTTAATTTTATTATCAAAATCTTCGTCTTTAAAATTTTCAAGCATATATCCCTTCTATAAATTACGGTTATAAAGTCAACTAGGCAATTTCATATTTTTTTTCAATAGACATAATAAATTCATTTATTTCATCTAATTTTTTTAGTTCCTCTTCATCATTTCGGTTTGATGCTTGATCTCTTAAGGTATCAATTTCTTGATAAGCCATCCCTATAGTTTGCCACTTTTCTCTATTTTTACTTAAAATTCGTCTAGCAATTTCACTTTTTATATTTTTATATAAATCTGGTGGCAAAATATGTGGGGCTTCTTGATAAATAATTTTTTGCCCAAACCAACTACATCTTTTATCTTGAAACTTATCTAACATTCTTAATTTGTCCTCCCATGAAGAACTATGCCACGTTTTAAATAGCTGAGTGTCTTTGTTGGGAATAAATTTTTCATATAAAGTTTCCTCAGGTAATAGATCTTCTTGAGTTTGAGTTTGAGCCTTTTCTTCAGCTGCTTCTCTATTAATGATTTGAATATTTTTACAAAAATTTTCACTATTTCTAATCATTTTTGCTCTTTTTTGAATGGTTCCTAAATCTAATTCTGCATATGCCTTTTCCTTTAATGCAAACCTTTTATCTAAAATAACTGGTGCTTTATTTGTTTTAATTACTCTAAGAGCTTTTGGACTAAACTTTTTTAAATAGACTTTAAGATCATTTACTGACAAATTTAATAGCGGTTCAGGATCTCTTCTCAAATCCCACAAATATCCCCATGAGGCATAAGCTGGATGAAAACAATGTTCTGGATGTATAGTTGAAACTAAATACATCATATTTCTTCCTTTTACATTTTCAAATATAGAATAAATGCCTTCACTTTTTAAAATAGTTTCAACGCTATTTTTTGTGGATGTGCTTAAAAAATTTTCCCAGTTTTCTTTATGTTTGTCTTTTATAATTCTTAGTATTTTTAAACTTGTAAATGCATCATGATAAGCTGTATGCTGTTGAGAAGTATCAAACCCCTGTTGTCTAGCCAAACCTTCTAGAGCAAGACTTTCGTTACCAGCTTCTGTTAGTTCAGTTTTTAGAGTTGTTGAATTTATAGTTTGTGCTGCTCTAGCAATATGTAAACCGTCATGCTCTTTGTTTGGCGATGAATGAGTAGCATAGGGATATCTATTACCTTTAAAAAAGTTAAAATGAAACATTCGCCTATCGAAATTTAAATTACTCCACCCCATAAATAATGCGGGTGCAGCTTTAGAAAAAAAATTTTCTACAGCACCTAAAAAATCATAGTGTGAATAATTTCCTTTTGTTAGTAAATCAATACTTGTTGAGTTAACAAGTAACGCTTTAGCTGAAGGCACCTCTCCCTCGGGCATACGTCCTCGGATGTTTAACTTTCCAATTTCCTTTAAATTTTTGTCAACAACTACGGCACCCACTTCAATTATTGAGCCCCAAATAGTGCTATTAGTTGTTTCTGTATCGTAAATTACTATTTTGTCCATTAATTTTAAATAATCCCTAAGTTAAATTTGTAAGCTCATAAAATTTTTTCAATCTTCCTAAAAATAAGTTTTGATAGATAACTAAATCATGACTTTGAATTTTAAATTCTTGGAATAACTTATCTACTGTGCAAACAAGAATTACACAAGAAGTGATATTGGAGTTATACACAATATTATGTGCTAATGAATATGCACTAGTTTGAAGAAGCCATGAGTCAATGTACTCAGCTTTTTTTGGTTTATTACTTTGTTTAAAATCAATTATTGTTTCTTTTCCCTCATAAACTCCAACACAATCTGCCGTCCCTGCATATTTTTCTGGATAATAAAGAGTACACTCTACTCCCCAAATTTCCTCTAATCTGTTTTTTAAACCTTTTTCAATTATTTCTTTAGCCATTAATTTATATTGTTCATTGTCGTCGAAAAAACTCAGATTTTCTCTTCCAAGCAAATAGGATTCTAAATAGTTATGCATTTGAGATCCTCTGCTACTCGCAGCTTTAGTAATTGCCTCAGCTTCTTTATAACCAGTTCTTTCTCTCCAATTTGCTAATGCTGCTTTATCTTCTTCTGATCGAGTTGCATCTAGAATTGAAGTGACACTTGGTAATTTTTTTTCTCCTAATAAATATCTTCTAACACCATCTACTGTTGCTCTGGAGGATGTTGGATAATCATATTTTTGATTCCATTGCATGAGATTTCTTATAGACGGTATTATAGAAAAAAAGAAATTAATTTTTGAGCTGCCTTTTCTGTTCTACAAATTTTTCTACATTTTCATTTTGTACAGCTTGCTCAACCTGCTCGGGATCTTTAATATTTTCTAAAGTTCTTGAAATTGATCTTGCATCAGTTCCAAACTTATCAACAACTCCCATAGCATCTTCTAATTTTTTTCTAAGAACTACGATGTTGTCAAAATGTTTAGAAAATCTTGTACTGATTGTTTTTAAATGATTGTAAATTTCTGTTGCACCTTTTTGTACTTTCAATGATTGAAAGCCCATATGTAAAGATTGCAAGTAAGCAGAAAGAGTATTGGGCCCACATATAATAACTTTATATTTTTTCATTAACTCTTGAGTTAGTAATTCTTTTGTACTTGGATCTTGATATTCAGTTAGCTCTTTATACAAACTTTCCGTTGGGGCATACACAATTGCAAAATCGGTAGTTTTTGGAGGAGCAATATATTTTTCATTAACACTTTTAGCTTTTGCTTTAAACGCTGAAGCTAATTTTGCTCTAGCATCTGCAACAGCCCTTTTGTCTTCTGTGTCATGACCGTCAGTTATTGCTTTAAATTTTTCTACAGGAAAGTGACTATCAACTGGAACCAAAACATCTCCTTGAAGCTTAATAGCAAACTCAACGTTTTCACTTGTATCCTCTTTCATTTTAACATTGGTAATAAATTGAGAAGCTGGCAATAAATCTTTAATAAGGGCGTCTAAGCTAAATTCTGCAAGAGTTCCGTATTTCTTAACTCCAGCTAAAATTTTTGTTATCCCCTCTTGGCTTTGATTTAATAATTGTACTTGTTGATTAAAATTTCCAACCTTTTCCTCTACCTTAGTTAAAGTCTCAGTCATATCTTTGGTAACCCCAGTTGATAGGTTATTAAATGAAGTCGACATTGCACCAAGAGATGTATTAATTGTAGTATTTAAGGTATCTTTTAAGCTTGAAATTTCTGATTTTAGATTAGCTATTTCTTCAGCTTCCTTGTTCTCATTATCGTCTTTTGTTTTTGATCTTAAATTTAAGTATACAATACCTAGAGTCACACCAGTTAATATAACTAAGATAATTAATAGAATCGTATCCATATACCCTAAGATATACGTGATTTTTCAAAATACAAATTTATTTGAAAAAAGATTTAATTTTTAGAAATTAACTTTAACATTTTTCTAAGGCCTATTTTATTACTTGATGATTTAGAAATCATCATACAAGCCTCTGATCGAAGTATCTCTCCGTCCTTTAAAATACGTAGATTATTTGCTTTTAAAGTTTCTCCAGTAGAAGTAATATCTGTAATTATCTCTGAAGAGCCTGTGAAAGGATAAGCTTCAGTTGCACCCAAACTATCAATTAATTTAAATTGGGTAACACCCTTTGAAAACAAAAATTCTCTTGTTAAGTTTGGATATTTTGTTGCTACTCTTAATCTTTTCTTTTTCTTATCTTTAAATTGAAATGCAATTTCTTCTAAATCTGCAACTGTTTGTACATCTATCCAAGGATCTGGGATTGCAACTACCAATGTAGCTTTACCAAAATCATACTTTTTAATGACATTAATTTTCTTTTGAGTATTTATTTCACTCTCTTTCAATAAGTCAAATCCAGAAAAACCTATATCCAAAGATCCGTCTCCCAGTCTTTCAACAATCTCTCTTGCATGAAGATATAAAACCTTAATATTTTTAAATTGTTTTATTGATCCTAAAAGATCTCTTTCTCCTCTTTCAGAAATAAGACGTAATTTATTTTTTTTAAAAATATTTAAAACATCTTTTCTAAGTCTGCCTTTACTTGGGATTCCAATATTTAAAATATTTTTTGTCATTAGTAATTTAAATTTAAAGCAGCACCTACTGCTGGAGTTTGTTTTTTTGATCCTAAGTCAGAAATTAAACCATCATAACGACCACCATTTATTATATTTTTTAATGAGTTTTTAGATTTAATATCAATTTTAAAGACCATTCCGGTATAATATTCTAGTTGCCTTCCAAAGGATGCTGAAAATACTACATTTAATTTTGAAACCTTGTTATTAGAAATTGGAAAATATTTTTGATCTACAGCTAAATTTATTCTGTTTTTTTTAAAAAATTTATTTAACTCAATTGCTGCTTTATTTATCGGACATTTTATTTTTAAGAAATTTTTTATTATTTTTGAAATATTTTTCCCTTTACTGGCTCTCCTAGGATCTTTTATTTTCTGATCAAACCTTTTTAATATTTCATTAATTGTTCTTCCCGCAACAATATTTGATAAATCTTCTTTAAGCATTTTCACGTAACGCTTTTTATCTATTTCTACAATTGTTGGATCAACATCTGAATTAGTTTCTAATCTTTTTAATAAATCATTAAAATATTCTTCTCTCCAGAAATGTCTGGCTAATCTTAGCTTCCATCTCTTTGGAATATCTAATTTTGATATTAACAAATTAAATATTTCAACATTTCCAATAGTGAGTGTTCCTGAAGAATATTTGATATTTTGAAGTGATTTAAGAGACGTATTTATAATTTCTTTATCGTCATTTTTTTCATCCTTAGATCCTAAAATTTCAAATCCAATTTGATTTCTTATGATTGAGTCTTTTTTATTTTGTGATTTTCGATAAGCTTGACCACTATAATAAATTTTTTCCTTACCTTTTAAATTATTTTCTAAATATCTTAAACAAGATACAATTGTTAAATCTGGTCTTAGACACAACTCACTTCCATTTTGATCAGTAAAAGAGAAGATAAACTTTCTAAAATTTTCTCCAGATCTTTGGACAATATGATTAGCCTCGATTACTGAGGGTAAATCAATATATTTAAAACCCTTAGATTTTACCGATCTAAGGATACTTTCAGATAAGTTTTTTGACTTCATCGATTAAATTTTCTTTTGGAAATGTTTTATTGTTTTTACCCTTAACACCTTTAAGGTTTTTTATCGTGACTGTATTTTCATTAAATTCATTTTCACCACATATTATTGCAACATCTAACTCACGTTTATTTGCTAAGGTTAGTTGCTTGCCTAAATTTTTCTTTGAATCTAAAAAAATTTCAGAATTGATATTATTATTTCTTAACAGATCTAAAATTTCATAGTAATTTTTAAGATATTTTTCATCCATTACACAAACTAAAACTGGTTTTTGACTATCTACCGTTATTTGATCTAATTGCATTAAAGCAAATAATAATCGATCAACTCCAAAACTAATTCCAGTACCTGGAATATCCACACCTTTAAATCTCGAGATTAATTTTGCATAGGCTCCTCCAGAACAAATACTACCTATATCGACCTCTTTGCCTTTGTTATTTGTAACTTTAAAATTTAAATTTGTTTCAACAATAAAATCTGAATAATAAGCCAATCCCCTAACAATTGTAAAATTTGTTTTGATCTGATTTAAATTTGAACTGTAACCCAATACTTCAAATACTTGTTCTAATTCCTTTATGCCTTCTTGAGACAATGGATTTTTTAATGTTTCTTTTAATTCTTTTAAATCTTTAATTTTTAGAAAATTAAGTATTTCGGACGCTTGTTCATTTTTTAAATCTGCACCCTTAGTAATTGCACCACTTATGTCTTTTCTCTCTTTTTTAAGCAGATCTTCAACACCTTTTAAACCAAAACCTTTTTTATCTAATTTATCAATTGCCCTAATTACTTTTACTTGCTTTTCTTGTGATATTTTTAAATCATCAATTAATCCTTGAACTATTTTTCTGTTACTAATGTTAATTGTAAATTGATCTTTTTTTAGACCACAATCTAACAAAGTACTTGATATTAAATTACAAAGCTCAGCATTTGCCTGGGCAGAATTAACATTTCCAACAATGTCAAAATCTGCTTGCATAAACTCCCTGTATCTTCCGTTACCAGCCTTTTCATTTCTAAAGACATTTTGAATGGCATACCTTTTAAAGATTGATGGAAGCTCTTGATTATTTTGTGCAACAAATCTAGCTAGTGGGCTTGAAAGATCATACCTAAGAGTAATGGTTTTTTCTCCGTCCTGAAATGAGAATACATCACTCATAGGATTAGCATCATCTTCTGCCAAAAAAGATCCTATATTTTCACTTATCTCAAACGAAGGGGTTTCCAGAGCTTCTGCTCCAAATTTAATAAAATTATCCTCAATAGCTTTTAAAAGCTTTTTTTTGAGAAGAAGTTTTTTATCCCAACGATCTTCAAATCCTGAAGGTAATTCAGGAATTAATTTTTTTTCTTTATTCATTTTTTGGTACCCGGGCTGAGAGTCGAACTCAAACTTAAAGTTCCACAAACTTCCGTGCTAACCATTACACCACCCGGGCTTATCCTTTTTGTTTTTATCTTATTTTATGTAGATTTGAAATTATAATATAAATAAATAGCCTACTGGCTATGGAAACAGTGTCTATGAGTACTTCTAAAAGTCTTTCTGTATGTAATGTTTATATTCATGGCAGTCTTTTAGACAAAAAAAATTAATATTCAAGGTCTAAATAGAAAAAGGACGTTTATCTATTTGATAGATAAAACGCCCTTTTAAATAATTTCTGAATTAGTCTATTTTTTTTAAATTAACTGCAGAAGGACCTTTGGGACCATCTTCTAATGTGAATTCAAGTTTATCACCTTCATTGAGATATCTCATACCAGCAGCTTTTACTGCTGAAGCGTGAACAAAGGCATCTTTTTCTTTATCATCTCTTTCAATGAAGCCATATCCCTTTTTACCATTATACCATTTAATTTTTCCTTGTAGTGTACTCATCTTATTTCTTAGTCCTTTTGTTATTTATTATCTCTTAAGGTTAATTTCTTTTAAGATTATTTCAAGATGAAAGTTTGTGGTGGTGGCTGAGGAAGGATTCGCACCTCCGACACAAGCCTTTTCAGGGCTCTGCTCTACTCCTGAGCTACTCAGCCTTATTTATCCCCTAAAGATAATTCTTCCTTTAGTAAGATCGTAAGGTGTCATTTCAACTGTCACATTATCACCTTGGAGAACTCTAATTCTGTTTTTTCTTAACTTACCTGCTGTATGGGCAGTAACTGTATGACCATTTTCTAATTTTACTCTGAACATTGCGTTCGGAAGTAGGTCTATCACTACGCCTTTGAATTCCAACAAGTCTTGTTTTGACAAATTTATTTTCTCCTTATTCGTTTTACTACAGATTGAGCGTGTCCAACCAACCCTTCGTAGTTTGCAAGTGTTATAACTGATGGTCCAAGACTTTCAATACCCTTTTTTGATAAGTTTATGTATGAAATTCTTTTATAAAATTCATTTACACTTATACCACTTGAGTATTTTGCAGAACCATTAGTTGGCAACACATGGTTTGATCCAACATTATAATCAGTCATTGCCATAACTGCGTATTTTCCCAAACATATTGATCCCGAATTTTTTATTTTTGAAACTACTGATTTATAATTTTTTATATTTAATTCTAAATGTTCTGGTGCAATTTTATTCACAACATTTATTATTTTAGCGTCTGAAGAAATATACATTAAAATTCCGTTATTAATTAAACTTCTTCTTGCAACTGAAGCTCTTGGAATTTCTTTTAATTGTTTAATTATTTCAATTTTTACTTTATTTAACAAATTTTTATCTTTTGAAATCAAAATACATTGTGCAAGAATATCATGTTCAGCTTGTCCAATTAAATCACTTGCAACCCACTCAGGATTAGAGAATTTGTCACAAACCACAGTCACTTCTGAAGGTCCTGCAGTCATACCTTCGATTCCAACAATACCAAAAACTTCTTTTTTTGCAGCTGCAACGTATGAGTTACCTGGACCAACTATTTTATGAACTTTTTTAATTTTTTTAGTCCCATAGGATACTGCTGCAATAGCAGAAGGGCCCCCGATAGAATAAATTTCTTTTATTTTACATTTTTTAGCAGCATATAATACGGCTGGATTTTGTTTTCCTCTATAGCCTGGATTAATCATAACTATTCTCTTAACACCTGCAACAATTGCTGGGATAGCATTCATCAAAACACTCGATGGGTATGAGGCTGTAGAACCAGGAACATAAATTGCAACTGACTCTAAAGGTACGTATTTATATTCGAGTTTATTATTTAATTTATCAGTATAAGAAATATTTTTAAATTTTTGAAGTGAATGAAATTTATAAATTCTGTTATAAGCTGTATCGATTGCTTTCTTTACTTTTTTATCAAGTGAATTTATAGATTTTGTTATTTGTTTTGAGCTTGGAATGATTGTGTTGTTTTGATTAAATTTTTTCTCATATTTTAATAATGCTTTATCTCCATTTTTTTTAACATCTTTAATTATATTTGTTACAGAAACAGAGCCTGATTGAATTTTTTTTTTTCTCTGTAAAAGGAAATTATCTAACGATTTGTCAAATTTTTTACTTTTACTATTTAATATCTTCATAACTATTTAATCTCACTTTGATCCTCTAATCTTGCTTCAATGGTTTCTGTAGTTAAAGCAATATGAGAATTGTTATTAAAAATAAGATTTATTTCATAAACATCATTATTTTTCAAATAATCTATACCTATTAGTTCTAAAACTGTTTCTTGATTTGATTGATTAATATTCTTTGATCTTACTTTATCAACAAAATCAAACCTGCAAATGCTATTGATTTTTTTATCTTCCTGATCACTTTCAATCTTAGTTCTTTCAATCGATAATAAAAAAACCTTATTGGATGCAAGATATTTTATATCAGCAATTTTAACTTTAGCCCCTGAGCTACAAGCTGAAATCATTTGTAACCCTTCTTGGTCGCTTGCTATTATTTTTGCTAAATATTTATTCACTATTTTAATCTTTTAATTTTAATACCTATTTTTTTTAATTTATTTTCTATTTTTTCATAACCTCTATCTAAGTGATAAATTCTATTAATATATGATTTACCAGTAGAAACTATAGCTGCTAGAACTAAAGCAACAGAAGCTCTTAAATCACTAGACATTAATTCAGCGCCAATAAATTTAGTATTTCCTTCTATTGTAGCAGTATTATTTTTAATATTTATTTTTGCTCCTAACCTTTGCAATTCTGCAACATGCATAAATCTATTTTCAAAAATACTTTCGGTTATTGAACTTTTGCCAACTGCTTTGCACATCAACACCATCAATTGTGCTTGGAGGTCTGTAGGAATGCCTGGAAACTCTTTAGTTTTAATACTTTTTATTGATTTTATTTTTTGAGGTCCTTTAATTAAGATTTTATTTTCACTAGTTATAATTTTAGCACCAACTTTTTTTAGTAATTTTATTTCTGTATTAATAACTTTAGGATTTAAATTATTTATTTGTAAACTACCTTTTGCAAGTGTTGCGGCTACGCAAAATGTACCTGCTTCTATTCTATCAGCCATTACAGAATATTCAGTTTCATTTAAAGAATTTACACCTATGATTTTACAAACTCTTCCTGTCCACTTTATTTTCGCTCCAGCTTTATTTAAAAAATTTGTAAGATCTTTAATCTCGGGTTCTATTGCACAATTTTTTAAAACTGTTTTTCCTTTTGCTAAACATGCCGCTATTATAGAATTTTCAGTTGCCCCAACACTAATCTTTGGAAAAATTATAGTTGTTCCGCTAAGTTTACCTTTTGATTTTGCTAGAATATATCCATCTTTTAATTCATATTTCATTCCAAGTTTTTTTAATGCAGTTAAATGATAATTAATTGGTCTTGCTCCAATTAAACATCCACCAGGTAAAGAGATTTTAGATTTATGGTATTTTGAAATAAGTGGACCTAAAACTAAGATAGAACCACGCATTGTTTTGACTAAAGAATAACTAGCAAAAGTTTTCATATTTTTTTTATTTAAAATTTTTGCTTTCTTTTTATCTCTTGATAAAATTATTTTAGAACCAAGGGACTTTAACAAATTTAACATTGTATTAATGTCTCTAACTCTTGGTAAATTTTTTATAACTACAGGTTTGTCAAATAATAGTGTTGCAGCTAATATTGGTAGGGATGCGTTCTTCGAACCTGAAATTGAAACATTTCCCTTGATTTTACAAGGGCCATTAATCAGAAATTTATCCATAAATTACTTTTTAATCTTAGCAACTTGAATTGTAGTTTGACCCTGATATTTACCGTTCTTTGATTTATAAGTTGTTTCTGGCTGAGTATCTGATTTAAAAAATAAAAATTGTGCTATTCCCTCATTTGAATAAATTTTTGCAGGGTTAGGTGTTGTATTGCTTAATTCAATTACAATATTACCCTCAAATTCATTTTCAATTGGTGTAACATTGCAAATAATTCCTGTTCTTGCATAAGTACTTTTTCCAACACAAATACATAAAACGTCTTTTGGTATTCTAAAATATTCTACTGTTTTAGCTAAAACGAATGAATTTGGTGGAATAATACAGTGTGGTCCTTTTCGTTCTATAAAGTTATCATCTGAAAAATTCTTTGGATCAACTAAAGAACTATTAACATTAGTAAATATTCTATATTCATCGGAGATTCTTACATCATATCCCATACTACTTAATCCATATGAAATTTTTCCTTCAGAAACTTGATGATCCAAAAATGGTTCTATCATATTGTGCTCTTTGCACATTTTTTTAATCCAAGTATCAGGTTGAATTGACATTATTTATTTTTCTTTTTATTTTTTTTTTGGAAAATTTTTCTTTTCTTCAAATTTTTTCTAAGCGCCAAGCTTAAACGCTCATTTTTATCTTTAGAACTCATTCTTTATTTGGGTTAGTCAGGAAATCTAAAGAAATTGGTTTGTTAGGATCTAATGCAGGTGTTTTATTTTCTTCTTTTTTGGGGCCTTCTTTAGCTAAACGTTTAGCTTTTTTTTCAGCAAGCTTTTTCTCTCTTTTAGCTTGCTTTTCCATAAGCTTATTACCTTTAGTTGATTTATAGTCGTAATGAATTCCCATAACATTTCCTTAAATAGATATAAATCATATTCATCAAAAAATTAAGGCAATAATTTGAAAAAAATGCTTTATTATCAATATAATACAATTTGTCTCTAAGCTCCTGTAGTTAAATGGTATAACAAGTCATTGGTAATGACTAGTTCCCTGGTCAGTACAGGGTGGGAGCACCACTAATTTCTGTAAAAAAACTTTCTCAAAAATATCGTAATAAGAATTAATATAGAGAAAGCTGTAATAGGAACAAATATATCAGGTGTAAATATTATATCAATTATTCTTGGTACTTCAGCATTTTGGTCTATAATTTTTTCTAATCCACTCCCAATAGAAACTGCTAAAAAAATTTGAGGAATTATTCCAATTAATGTGGCAAAGAAAAAGTTGATAACCTTAACATTAAATAAGGATGGTAGAAGACAACTAAGTTGCCAAGGTATACCACCTATAAAACGGTAAATTAATAAATAAATAAATTCAGATTGTTTGAATTTTATTTCTAAGTTTTGAAACTTATTTAAAAACTTTTCTCTAATTAGCTGTTTTAGAAAATAATTTCCAAAAATATACAAAAAAGTAGCACCAATACTTAAGCCCAAAACAACAACAATAGTCCCAATCCATTTTCCAAATATAAAACCACCCATTAAAGCAACTGGAGATCCAAATCCTAAAAAAGGGAAAACCCAAAGAATAGTTAATGCTAAAAAAATTACAGAAATTAAAAATAAATTAGATTTTTTAAGTTCAAAAAAATAAGATTGGTTATCTCTTAGAAAATCATAGGATGTAATTTCTGAGAGACTGAATTTTGAAAAAAAGAAATACAAAAATAAGCAAACAATTAATAAATAAGACAATCCAATAAATAATTTAATTTTTTTTGTATTTTCCATGATTATTCTTATTTTAATGCTTAATCTTCTATTTGCTATTTTAATTATTACTAATATAAAGGGGCAAAAATTATAAAAAACTATATCAAATCTAATTATGAAAAGAACTTATCAACCCTCAAATAAAAAAAGAGCTAGAAAACATGGCTTTCGCTCAAAAATGAAAACTAAAGGTGGCAAAAAACTTTTGGCTAGAAGAAGAGCAAGAGGCAGAAAATCACTAACTGTTTCTGTATAAAACAATGAAAAGCAAAATTCTTGCTCTTTCAAAAAACGAAGAATTTAAAAATTTACTTAAACAAAAAAAGATTACCAATAAATACGTAAGTATTTTTTTCGGGAAATTACTGAATAAAGATAAAAAAAGACTAAATATCAGTTTTGTGACTAAAAAAAAAATTGGTAATGCAGTAAAGAGAAATAAAATTAAAAGAAGATTAAGAAACATCATGAATGAAGCTGTTAAAAAAATAAAGATAAACTTTGATTATTCATTTCTTGTTATCGCTAAGTCTTCTATGCTAAACAATGAATACAAAATTATAAAAGAAACTCTTTTTCAGGATTTTGCAAAAATAAAATAATGAATATATTTACTTTAGTTTTAATTAAATTTATCAAAGGCTATAAATATTTGATTAGTCCATTATTAGGTCATTCTTGTAGATATTTACCAACATGTTCTGAATACAGTATAGATGCTTTAAAAGAATACGGTTTTTTTAAAGGTTTATTAATTAGTATAAAAAGAATTTTATCCTGCCATCCAATAAAATTTTTAGGGGGTGGCGAAGGGTTTGATCCAGTTAAAAAAGAAATGAAAGATAATAAATAATGGAAACTAGAAATATAATTGCTGCCATAAGTTTATCAGCTGCTGTAATTATATTATACTCACTATTTTTTGCACCACCTCCTGTAACGAAAGAAAATTTAACTGAAAAAACTAAGACTGAACAGAATTCAGATGCACCTAGTCTTGATCAAAAAGAAAATGTAACCGAAATTTCAAGAGAAGAAGCGTTACAACAAAGTGAAAGAATTCAATTTGAGAACCAAAGTATTGTTGGATCTATTTCATTAAAAGGGGCCGCAATAGACGATCTAACCTTCAAAGAATATAATGTTAGTTTAGAAAGCGATGAAAAAGTAAAATTTCTTGCACCACGAAGCTCTAAAGAAGGCTATATAATAGAAAGTGGTTTTATAACTACTGATAAAAATATCGATATTCCAAATGCAGATTCAATTTGGTCAGTTTCTGGAAATAATAAATTAACTGATCAATCTCCTATAAAACTAAGCTGGACTAATAATCAAGGCATCACTTTTGAAAAAGAAATTGCATTAGATGATAAGTTTTTATTCACAATAAAACAAAGAGTTATAAATTCTACTAATAAAAACTATGACTTCTATTCTTATGGACAAATTATAAGAAATCAAATCCCAGAAGGTTTAACCGATTTTTATATTCTTCATGAAGGCCCAATAGCTACATTAGATGAAGAATTAATTGAGGAAGATTATGACGATATTGAAGAGAAAAAATTTTCAAGAACAGCTCAAAAGGGATGGTTAGGAATTGGAGATAAGTACTACATATCAACACTTATTCCACCAAGAGAAAAAGAATTTAAAACTACGATGGATTACAAAAACAAGTACAGAATTAACTTTGTTACAACAGAACCATTAGAGTTAACTGGAAACTCCTCTATAGAAGAAAACTTGCAAGTAATAGTAGCTGCAAAAAGAGTTGATGTAATTGATGGTTACGCAGAGACATTAAAAATTGATAAATTTGATTTAACAATTGACTGGGGCTTTCTGTACTTTTTGACTCGCCCTTTGTTCACTGCTTTAGAATATTTCTTTAAAATATTTGGTAATTATGGTTTAGCAATTATTGCTGTTACCGTTTGTATTCGTGTAGCATTTTTTCCGCTTGCTAATTTTTCATTTAGAAGCATGGCTAAAATGAAAGCTCTTCAGCCTGAGATGGCAAGACTTAAGGAAGTACACAAAGATGATAAGATGAAATTACAACAATCAATGATGGCTCTTTATAAAAAAGAGAAGGTGAATCCTATGAGTGGGTGCCTACCCATTTTGATTCAGATTCCGGTATTCTTTGCTCTTTATAAGGTTTTATTCGTTACAATAGAAATGCGTCACATGCCTTTCTATGGTTGGATCCAAGATTTAAGTGCTAAGGATCCTACTTCTATATTTAATTTATTTGGATTATTTCCATATGATGTACCTTCTTTCCTTGTTATTGGAGCATGGCCGGTCGCCATGGGGGTCAGTATGTGGGTACAACAAAAGTTAAATCCCGCTCCGACAGATCCAATGCAAGCAAAAATATTTATGTTCTTCCCTTTGTTTTTAACAGTAATTCTTGCACCATTCCCAAGTGGGCTAGTAATTTATTGGACAGTTAATAACATTTTAACTATGGCTCAACAGGTTGTAATAATGAAACGTACAACAGTTAAAACTGTAACCTAATTAAAAAATAATAAATGGACCTTGAAAAGATATTACCTAAAGATGGGCCACCAATTAATGAAGTAATCAAATATATTGAAAAATATAAAAATGATTTAATAGTTATTAAATATGGTGGGAACGTTTTAATTGATAGAAACGTATTTAATAATTTTATAACTGATCTTAATGTTTTAAATAAATTAGGCCTTGCAACTGTGGTAATTCATGGTGGTGGACCTAGAATTAAAAGAGAGCTAGAAAAATCAAATATTCAATCAAAATTTATAAGAGGACTTAGAGTAACTGACAAAAATATAATTGATATTGTTGAATCTGTTTTGATTGATTTTAATGATGACATTGTTAATTCTTTAAAAGACAAAGGCACAGAGGCAATCTCTATTCATACAAAAAATAATAATGTTATAAAAACTATACCAGAAGCAGAAGAGCTAGGATTTGTTGGAATACCAAATGAGATTAATAACGAACAAATATTAAATATAATTAATCAAAAGAAAATCCCTATAATTTCACCATTAGGCTTAGGGAAAGAAAATCAAACATATAATATTAATGGAGATACAGCTGCGATGGCTATAGCAAAATCTTTAAAATCTAGAAGACTATTATTAATGACGAATGTTAATGGTGTTTTAGATAAAAATAAGAAATTAATAGAGGAAATTTCTTCTTCTGAGATTATGGAAATGATTAAAGATGAAACTATTACGGGAGGTATGATACCTAAAATAAACGCATGCTTAGACGCTGTAAATAATGGTGTAACAGCAGTTGGTATAATCAATGGCACAAAGCCACATTCGTGTTTATGGGAAATATTCTCTGACAAGGGCTCTGGGACCTTAATAAGACAATGAAAGAATTAAAGAATATCAAAAACATATTATTTGATTGTGATGGAGTACTCTATAGTGATCTTGAAGGAGTATTTGGTCAAGTAAGTAAAAAAATGACTCAATATATTTCGAATAAATTAAATGTAGATTTAAAGGAGGCAAAAGAATTACAAACAAATTATTTTCATAAATATAACACTAGTCTTAATGGTTTAATGATACATCACGATATACCTCCAAGAGAATTTTTAGACTACGTGCATGATATTAATTTAGATTTTTTAGAAAAAGATACTGCTTTAAGGAATGAGTTAGAAAATATTAATCTTAACAAATTTGTGTTTACAAATGGTAGCAAAGAACACGTTAAAAATATCACTACTCACTTAGGAATTGATGATCAATTTGACGGTGTATTTGATATTGTTGATGCTGAATACAGTCCAAAACCTGAGGCAAAAGCATTTGATCTTATGGTCAAAAAATTTCAAATCGATCCAACTGAGACACTTTACATTGAGGATATTGCAAAAAACTTATCAATTGGAAAAGAAAGAGGAGCAAAAACAGTTTGGTTAATCAATGATGAATACTGGGGGAAAAAAGACTCTGATGAAGAATATATTGATTACAAAATAGAAAATCTTTCTTTATTTTTAAAAGAAATAAGGTTATTAAAAAACTCATAAAATTATGAGTATTGAAAAAATTATAAATGAAGCTTGGGAAAATAAAGACCAAGTAAGCCAAAATTCAGATAAATCTTTAAAGGATGCTGTTAATCAAATTATTGATGATTTAGACAGTGGAAAATCAAGAGTCGCTGAAAAGATTAATGGTGAATGGGTTACTCATCAACATCTTAAAAAAGCTATCATGTTAAGCTTTAGAATGTATCCAATGGAAAATTTAAATGGTCCATACAGTAGTTGGTATGATAAGGCTCATTTACTTAAAGGAAAAACAGCTGGATGGACAAAAGAGGATCATGAAAAAGCTGGTTTTAGAATGGTACCTAATTCGCCAGTAAGAAAAGGATCATTTGTAGGAAAGAATGCGGTTTTGATGCCATGTTATGTAAATATTGGAGCATATATTGACGAAGGGACAATGATGGATACATTTAGTCGTGCAGGAAGTTGTTGTCAGATTGGAAAAAATTGTCATATCTCAGCTGGTACTGGAGTTGGAGGTGTATTAGAACCTGCTCAAGCATTACCAACAATTATTGAAGATAATGTTTTCTTAGGAGCAATGTCCGAAGTAGTAGAAGGCGTAATAGTTGGAGAAGGCTCTGTTCTAAGTATGGGAATGTATATTGGACAATCAACAAAAATTGTTAATAGAAAAACTGGTGAAATAACTTATGGGAAAATTCCACCTTATTCAGTGGTAGTTCCAGGATCCTTACCAGATAAAAACAATCCACAAGCGCCATCTTTGTATTGTGCAGTAATAATTAAACAAGTTGATGAAAAAACGAGATCTAAAACATCAGTTAACGATCTTTTAAGAGATTAAAATGCCAACAATAAATGAATTACAATTAGCTAAAGAGCTAATTAGGTTTCCATCTGTTACAAAAACTGATGCCGGTGTTATTAAATTTTTAGAAAAAAAATTAAAAAAAATCGGCTTTAAAACTAAAATTCTCGAGTTTAAAGATAAAAATAGTTATCCTGTAAAAAATCTTTATGCAAGACTTGGTACCACAAGTCCAAATTTTTGTTATGCAGGTCATTTGGATGTAGTACCACCTGGTAATTTAAATGATTGGACTGTTAATCCATTCAAACCTGCTGTTAAGAAAGGATACTTAATTGGCAGAGGTGCAAATGATATGAAAAGCTCAATAGCTGCATTTGTTACTGCGGTAAGTAATTTTTCTAAAATAAATAAAAAATTCGAGGGGTCTATTAGCCTTCTAATTACTGGGGACGAAGAAGGAATTGCAATTAATGGAACAAAAAAAGTTGTTGAGTATTTGAGAAAAAGAAAAGAAAAAATAGATTTTTGCTTAGTAGGAGAACCTACGAATCCAAATAAATTAGGAGAAATGATTAAAATTGGTCGTAGAGGTAGTATGACTGGAAAATTGACTGTCATTGGTATTCAAGGTCATGTAGCTTACCCTAATAGAGCAAACAATCCATCAACAGCTTTAGTTCAAATACTCAGAAAGTTAAAAGAATTTAAATTCGATAAAGGAA
>CACNXU010000007.1 GCA_902624585.1 uncultured Pelagibacteraceae bacterium
ATTAATTTATCAAAAATATGGTTTTGATATTCAATTGGATGATGTAATTCCCAACCAAGTTCACCAACAAAGTTTACTCTCATTGCATTTACTGGAGCATATCCAACATTTACATTTTTAGCAGTTAACCATTTAAAATTCTCATTAGAAAAATCATCTGTTGAAACTTTTTGCATTAATTGTCTAGCCTTAGGACCTGCTACTACTAAAACCCCTGTGCTATTTGTTAGATCTTCAAATATTACTGATCCATCATCTGGCATCCATTTTTGTATCCAATCATGATCTAATCTTAAATTTGCTCCAGCTGAAACTAAGTAGTAACTATTTTCTGCTTCTTTCATTATTGTAAACTCAGAATGAACTCCGCCTTTGGTATTTAAAGCATGGCAAAGATTAATCCTTCCAATTTTTTTTGGAAGTTTGTTTGCAACCAGATAATCTAAAAATTCCTCTGCTTTAGGTCCTTTAATTCTACATTTTGCAAAGGCAGTCATATCTAAAAGACCCACGTTTTCTTTTACATTTTGACATTCCTTTTTTATTGCATCAAACCATTTTGATCTTCTAAATGACCAATCATCTTTTTGCTCCATTCCATCTGTTGCAAAAAAATTAGGTCTTTCCCATCCAAATTTTTGACCAAAAACTGCACCTAAATTTTTCATTCTTTCATAACAAGGAGCTGTTCTTAATGGTCTTGCTGCTGGCCTTTCTTCATCTGGGTAGTGCACAATAAATACATGACTATATGCTTCTTCATTTTTTGCTTTTAAATAAGATTTAGTTGCATAATTTCCATAACGTCTTGGTTCAACTCCTAACATGTCTATTGTAGGCTCACCATCAACAATCCATTCAGCTAATTGCCAACCTGCACCACCTGCTGCTGTTATTCCAAAACTATGCCCCTCATTAATCCAAAAATTTTTAAGACCCCAAGCTGGTCCAACAATTGGGTTACCATCGGGAGTGTAACAAATTGCTCCGTTATAAACTTTTTTTACACCAACCTCTCCAAATGCAGGAACTCTATGAATTGCTCCCTCTATGTGTGGAGCTAATCTATCTAAGTCCTCTTGAAATAATTCATATTCAGAATTTTTTGATGGCCCCTCTACATAACAGGCTGGTGCACCATCTTCATAAGGACCTAATATTAATCCTCCTGCTTCTTCTCTCATGTACCATCTACTGTCACTATCTCTCAGCACACCCATTTCTGGTAATCCATCTTTTTTTCTTTTTTGAATTTCAGGGTGAGGTTCTGTAACAATGTATTGATGTTCAACAGGTATTACTGGAATATCTAATCCTACCATTTCACCTGTCTGTCGTGCAAAATTTCCTGAGCATGAAATAACATGTTCACACTCTATTGATCCTTTATCTGTTTCTACAATCCATCCATCTTTAGTTTGTCTCATTGCTAGGACAGTTGTGTTTCTATAAATTTCTGCTCCTCTGTTTCTAGCACCTGTTGCTAAAGCTTGTGTTAAATCTGCTGGTTGAATATATCCATCTTCTGGGTGTTGTATTGCACCAACTAAATCATCTGTATGACATAACGGCCAAATTTCTTTTACTTGCTCAGGTTTCAAAAATTTAACATCTACTCCGATAGTTCGAGCAACACCTGCATATTGATGGTATTCATCCATTCTATCTTTTGTGCTTGCTAGACGAATATTTGAAACAACACTAAAACCAACATTTTTTCCAGTTTCTTCTTCCAATGTTTTGTAAAGATTGACTGCATATTTATGAAGTTGTCCAACTGAATAACTCATGTTAAATAAAGGTAACAAACCTGCAGCATGCCAAGTAGATCCTGAAGTTAATTCTTTTCTTTCAATTAGAATGACATCTGACCAACCTTTTTTTGCTAAATGATAAAGGGCACTAACCCCAACAACCCCTCCACCAACTACTACAACTTTAGTTTTTGTTTTCATTTTGCAATTCCTACTAAATTTTTAATTGTTGCGAAAGAAAAATGTACCTGAGGACAATCAAATTGAGCTACCAAGTGGAATGGGGCTAGAAACCATTGTTGTCATCCAACAATCCCTTAAAGCTCCTTCAAGGGTATACTTTTCAACTTGCCAATTAAACTTATGGTAAATTTTGTTTTTATCAAGAATTATAACCTCAAATTGAGCCCATTTGTCACTACTCCCAACCTCAGTTATAGTATGACTCAAATGATCAATCATCATTTGATATGAGTCGCTTTTTATCATTCTTTTAAAGTTATTTAACGGTCCAGTAACTCTTTTGTTATTTGGATGGGCAAAATTCCAAGTTTGCTCTATACCGCTATCCTTATATGCTAGATCATTGTTTTTAAGACCAGAAAGTTGAATACTAACAACTTCTTTTGGACTGATGGAATTATTTGGTTTTAACAATTCAGCATTCGAAAAAGAAACATTGATCAGTATTAAAAAAAGTACTTTAAAAAAAATTTTCATTTAAAACATTTACTCTGAAGTTTTGTACTTACTATTATTAATAATAAATACAAAAAATATAGGGAGAATTAATGTCAAAAGTGTCACAACAATCAATAATATTCCAAGTTCAGAATAATCTGCTGTTGTTTGTATTTCACCAGAAACTTTATCTTTTACCTCCCTTGTTACAGTGAATATTTCATTTAAATATTTTGTTCCTAAAGAACTTGCAGATAAAGCAAGATTTGTAAAAGATGCAAAAACTGCAAAAAATGTTGCTTTTAAATGCGTTGGAGCATTTTTTGCTATCCAAGCTAGTAAAGGTATCATTGATACCTGACCAAGAGGAGACTCAAGCGCAGTATTAATTAGTGCAATAAATTTAGCATCAACCACTCCACCTGTTAGCGAAGCTGTCCAATTATGAAAACCATAATACATTCCAACACTTGGTAAAAATAAAATTGCACCAGCAATACTTAAAACAACTATTATTTTAGCAATTGAATTTTTTGCCATAAATGGTCTTAGTAAAACAATACCAGCTAATGTTAAAATTGATGCTAGCAGGGATAGAATAGAAAAAAATTGCTCATTAAATCCTAGTTCATCAATTTCGAACCATGTTAAACCAGGACCAGGGCCCGGCATGGCTCTAAATATAAATATTATTACAGCTGTACCTACAATTGTTAATCGTAATTCCTCGGGTAATTCCTTAATAAGTTTAAACATTAAAAACAAAATGATTATGACTGACCCTATAAATACAATTTCTTGTGCAAAAGGTACTTTGAACGAACCTACTGATAACGTAAAAATTACAAAAACTAAACTTCCACCTAAAATCCACCAATTAACTTTTGTTTTTTCGTCACCTCTTTCTTCTTTAAATTCTAAACCTCTAGATTGTAAGTTTTGTATTTTCTTCAGTCTTAAATAATTTGCTAAAATTACACCTAAAATTGAAACCAAAGGTATTACAAGAGCATAAATATAAATGGTTCCATATAAATTTATCTTATCAGCTTGCTCCAGGATTTCCACATCTCTAAATAAAACTACGTTAACTAATGCAACAAGCACCGTCCCACCAATAATAGCAAACCTTCCAAGTGTCTGCATTGTTGTATGCATTATTTTTATTTGATCTTTATTATAATCATTCCCAGTTTCATCAACTAAAGGAACAGCTTCTACCGTCATTGCGTCTGCAACTACGTCCTGAACCACGTAACCAACTGGAGCTAAAATCACACTAATGACGAACCAAGTTTCTACTGAAAAAATTTGAGCCATATCTTCAGTATGAATAATCAACCCATACATAATTAATAGGCTCAGAGCTATTAATGTTGCTCCAAAGTAAACCATGTAATTTTTTCTTTCCCAAATAAGATCAACTAAATGGCCTAATGGCATTTTTAAAGCCCATGGAATTCCTGCCCAAAAACCCAATCCTGCAAGAAAAGCGGCTGATAAGTTTAAATAATCCTTAACAAAAAATGTTCCTACTATTCCAGTTAATCCAGAAATTCCAGCAGCCATATAAACCATTAATGGTGGTAGATAAGTCCATTTAAACTGACGCCCTAAATCTAAAAAAGTATTATCTAAAAATTTAATTATTTTATTCATTTAATCACTTAGGACAGGAAAAGCTTGTCTTACTTTTAAAAAATATTTTTGATACTCCATTTTTGTACATTTATTTTCAATATATTTCATTTTATTTTCTTCAACTAATTTTTTTGCATTTTGATCTCTTATTCCAAGTTGAAGCCATAAGACTTTAGCACCTATTTTTACTGCATCTTCTGCAATTCCATAAGCCTCCCTGGATGGCCTAAATACATCAACTATATCTACAGTATTATTAATTTCTGTGATGCTAGAATATACCTCTTCATCTAATATTTTTTCTCCTTTTGCACTTGGGTTAACTGGATAAACTTTAAATCCATAATCCTGCATATATTTCATCACAATAGTTGATGTTTTTTTAGGGTCTTTGCTAACTCCTACCATTGCAATAGATTTATATTTAGAGAGAATGTTTTTTATTTCACTCATACAATTTATTTATTTTTTAATAAAATTTTTTTCTTACAAAATTCTTTGGCTTCTTCAATAGTCATTGGTTTTTCTAATTTTTGACTACCAGCAACACATGCATCTATAGCTCTTTGAGAATTGTGATCTCTAAAATCTAGTACAATATAAAGTCCCACAATAATAAAAATTATTATTAAAATATTTTTAATTCTCATTTATTTTTCCAATTAGGCTTTCTTTTTTCTAGAAAAGCAGATATTCCCTCCTTAGCATCCATTGCCATCATATTAAGAGTCATCATTTTACTTGTATAAGTATAAGCTTTGCTTAATGGCATTTCTAATTGTTTATAAAAAGCTTGTTTTCCAATTTTTATTGTTAAATTAGATTTAGAAGCAATTTTATTTGCTACTTTTAATACTTCGCTGTCTAATTTAGATTTTGAAAAATTATCATTTATTAAACCTACTTCTTTTGCATAATTTGCATTGATAGGTTCTCCAGTTAACAACATTTTCATCATAGGTTTTCGATTTATCTTTCTACTAACAGCAACCATAGGCGTACTGCAAAATAAACCAATATTCACACCAGGAGTCGCAAATAACGCATCCTTTGTACTATAAGCTAAATCACAACTCGCAACTAATTGACAACCAGCAGCAAATGCTGCGCCATGAACTTTAGCTATTACTGGCTTTTTACCTTCAACAATTTGAAGCATTACTTTTGAACAAAGATTAAATAATTTTAAATATTTATTTCTTTTTTTTAAGCCTTTTACTTCTTTCAAATTATGTCCCGCACTAAATCCTTTTCCAGCACCCTCTAATATTATCACTTTAACTTTTTTATCAGCATCTAATTTTTTGAAGACTTTCAAAAGATCAGAAAGGTTTTGAAATGATAAAGAATTATAAGTTTTAGGTTCATCAATAATAATTGATGAAATATTATTATTAATTTTTCTAATTTTTATATTGCTTTTCATTTAATCAGTTAATCCATCGGATCTAGCCTGATTTCTTTCTATATGAATTGGTAAAACTTTGCCATATATGGCCTTTGAGTGCTCTGGAGTATTCACTCTCCATGGATCTAAAACATAAGCTGGAATACACATATATCTTGATTTTTGACCTTCAACTTTAGTTACCCTGTGCAAAGTAAATCTTCCTTTAAAAATTTGTAAATCACCTGGCTCTAATTTGAGTTGTCTTACCCTAGTTCTATCACCTGCTATAACTTTTTTTACTTCTTCAAAATTTTCATTTCCAGGTTTTCTGATATTAGGGCAGTACTCAAATATTCCTCCCTTTTCAGGTTTTTGAATCATTAAGCTAAGCGTAAATTCACAACTATCAAAATGCCACGGAAGTACTCCATCAGGTTTCATAACATTATAAGCGTGGCATGCTAATGGATCTGCCCATCTGTAAATAGGATAAACACCTAAACAAGCAGATACAAATTTTAAAAGCTCTTCCGTTTCGTAAAGGTATTTCATTTCAGAGTCTTTTGAAAAACAATCTGAGTTTAAATATCCATTATACCTATTCATAAAAGTTCTTTTGGGATGATCTTTTGGTAATGATGGATCATCTTTAGCATACAAATAAGCATTAATACTTTCTTTAGACATGTAAACTTCATCCAATTGTTTCTCCAACTCTGAATTCATTATCTTTAATGATTTAGGTAAAATAAAATTTGGTATTGTTGAACAACTATTTTGATCTAGTTCTTCTTTACATTTTTGAATTAAGTTTTTAATTTTCGGTGAGCTTAAATCGTGTATTGGATATTTTTCTAAATCTACAATAGTTTTAAGTCTATCATTCATTTGATTTTATTTTAATTTTCCTTCTTCTCTCATTTTTGCTCTTATTTTAGTAGCAGATATTTTTTGAGTTTCTTCATCTAAAACTATTTCTTCAATCTTATACCCAACTCCCCTACCATAACAAATATTAGTAATATTTGGCACTAATATAATTTTAAATTGTCCTTTAAATTCTGGATTCAGTCTTTCTTCAATATTTTTCTTTACTGTCTCAAAGTCAAATGGATTATCGTCAACACCTTGTACGTCTCTAATTTGAATACAAACTTGACCTGTTTTTTTTATTATTTCTCTAAATAATTTATAATGACCCTCATGGAATGGCTGCCATCTCCCTAACATTTGTGCCGTTGGTTTTTTATTGTCCCATTGGTAATTCATTTTTTTATTTTCTCAGCTATTTTAGGTGCCCAATTTTTTGCATCCTGAGTGGTCACTTTAAAATCAAATTTTTCAGGATTCACAAACATTTGGTTTGTATCTTCAAACCTTCCCTTTTTAATTGTATCTACCCATATAATATAATCAGCTGGAAATAACTTTCTAGCTTCTGGAGTTGGTGCAACAAAATCTGCAATTACATAATGTCCTTCATTTTTAATTTTTACAGCAAAATCTGCCATTCGCTTTGCTTGACGTACTCTTCCCTCTGCTGAAAAATCCCAGTCGTCAGCAGCTTTTCTAACTTCATCGGCATTCAGTCTTTTTGCATTAATAAGTGGAGCAATTTCATCAGCTAAGGTTGTCTTTCCAGCACCTGGAAGTCCCATTACTAAAATTATTTTCATGAAATATCTTCTAACGGATGATGGGACATTAATTCAAGTCCATTTTCAGCTACTAAATATTGTTGCTCAAGTTTAACACCTTCTCTCCCCCCAACTTTCCCAATATAACTCTCTACGGTTATAGTCATATTTTTAAAGAATGTTCCACTTCTATCACCACCATCATTAGGATATCTAATTGCGGGCCATTCGTCACACATACCAATTCCGTGAACCATTACTGAATATCTATTAGGATAATAGTCTTCAGGTAACACCCAAGATTTTTCTGTAAACTCCTTAAAAGAGACGCCATCTTTAATAAGTCTAGAATTATGATTTATTTGATCTAAAGCCATCCCATACAATTTTTTTTGTGAGTCGTTAAACTTATTACCAACCACAAATGCTCTTGAAATATCTGCGCAATATCCATAAGGACCAACCATATCAGTATCAAAAGCAACAATTTCTCCGTGTTGAATTACTTTATTACTACTTTCTTGCATCCAAGGATTAGTTCTTTGTCCGGATGACAAAATTCTACATTCAATCCATTCTCCACCATTTTCAATATTTGTTTTATGCAGAATTGACCAAAGCTCATCTTCAGTCATTCCAGGTTTCAACTCAGAACGCATTTTTGAAACACCTTTTTCTGCAACTTCAATTGCAGCCTTCATGCAAATTAGTTCATCAGGAGATTTTATTACTCTTGCTTGTTCTAAAATCAATTTTGCATCTACAACCTCAATACCTTCTTTATTTAAAGCTGCAACCGCAGGACCATTTAAAACATCAATTGCAATTTTTTTTGATTTAAAATAATTCTTTGACAAATCTTTAACTTCATTTATCCATTTTGATAATTGAATGTTTGCCTGGTCTCCATTGCTAAAGTAATCCCATGTGATTGCAGGTCTTATTTCATCAATTAGATTTAAATGCTTCGATAATATTTCGCAATTAAAATACTCATAAAGAATAGTTGGTCCATTGACCGGTACAAAACAATATCTTGTTAAATTATGCATATTATAGACACTCATGTTCACAGTATCTAAAGCGTAACGAACATTTACTGGATCAAAGAGAATACAGGCTTCTAAATTATTTTTTACTAATTCTTTTTTAACCCTATCTAAACGATAAATTCTTAATTTATCAAAATTAATTTCGTCCTCTCTTAATCTTTTTTTAGTAATAAAATTTTGTCTTGATTTTATCTCAGGAGCTATTTTTCTACTAAACCTCATAATACCCTATACAAACCTAACCATGCGTTAACATCTTTGCTTGCAATATAGTCGGATTTAAAAAATTCTACTTCTTCCCACTTCTTGCTATATTTCAGTATATCAATTTTTTTATCAAAGCCATACTCTTCATGAATTCCTTCATTAATCGTAAAGCAAATTAACCCACCTGTTTTTGTTATTCTTATAAATTCATCTAATGCATTTGGTTTTACATGTCCAAAAGTGAAAGTTCCAACACACATAATTCCACCATAAAAGTTGTCTTTAACTTCTATTGGTTGATTTAGATCAACCTTTACTAATTTTTGATAAAGGTCTTTTGGGACAGTATCTAATAAAGTTTGAGATAAATCAGCTCCATGAAAATTTTTAAAATTGTATTTTTTAAGCTCCAGCCCAACCAAACCTGTTCCACATCCAGCATCAAAGATTAAGGTGTCTTTATTTTTTTCGTATTTATTAAAAATTTCTGCAGTTTCTTTAGGTCCTGTATAATTCCAATCAACCATGTCTTTATTATATTTATCTTCATCTCCCCACTCATCGTAGTACCTCATAACTTCATCGGTAGTTTTAAGTTTATAAATTGGAATTTTGTTTCCTACATCTTTTTGTGCCATTAACTTCTCATTTTTTGACCACTTGGATCGTAAAGCGGTTCTTTAATTATTGAACAATTAAATAGATCTCCATTTATCTCCACTTGAATTTTATTTTTGGATTTAATGTTTTTTTGATTAATAAAAGTAAAGGCTACACTCTTATTTACAAAATGTGCAAATCCACCTGAGGTTACATAGCCAATAGTTTTATCTCCATTCATTACAGCTTCGTTATTTGTTACATCAATATCATTTGTTTCAACAATTAACGGTGTTAGTTTATTTGAAGAATTTTCGTTTTGTGCATTTTTTTTACCAATAAATTCTTTATCCCAATTAATAAAAGCATCTAGGCCAGTTTCTTTAGCAGTAAAATCTGGTCTGTAATCCAAACTCCATGCTCCCCAATTTTTTTCTAACCTCATTGACATTAATGCTCTTCCACCAAAAGGTTTAATATTAAATTCTTTACCAGCTTCTATTAATTCTTCATAAAGCTTTAATTGATAATGGGGGGCTACATAAATTTCATAACCAAGTTCACCTGTAAATGAAATTCTATTTATTATTGCTGGAACTCCCCCAACAAACATTCTTCTTGAGTCTCTAAATTTAAACTTTTCATTTGAAACATCATCTCTTACAATTTTTTCTAATACTTTTCTTGAGTTAGGTCCTGCAATAGATAATCCATGATAATCATCGGATCTATTAGAGTAACTTAAATTAAATTTATCTAAATGACTTTCAAACCAACGTCTATGCATTTCTTGAGCAGCTCCAGATCCAAATACCATAAACTCATTTTCATCTAAACAAGCCACAGTTAAATCACCACATAACTTTCCTCTATATGATAACATTGGTGATAAAGAAATTCTTCCTGGTTTTGGAAGTCTTCCAGCCATTATGTGATCTAAAAATTTTCTAGTATCAGGACCTTTGAACTCATGTTTCGAAAAGTTAGCAACTTCAATCAAACCAACATTTTCTCTTACATTTATAACTTCTTTTGAAACATAGTCATGTGATCTCGATCTTTTAATAGTAGGCTCTTCGTGAGCATCCTCTTTATTATTTGCAAACCACAAAACATTTTCTAATCCAAAGCTATCTCCCATAACAGCACCTTGATTTACAAAACGATCATAAAGTGCAGTAGTTTTTTGTTTTCTTCCTTTTGGTAGAGTTTCGTTTGGAAAAGTCATAATAAATCTTCTCTCATAATTTTCTGAAGATTTTATTGTTCCATATTGAGGCGATGCATAATCTCCAAATCTTGCAACATCCATTGCCCAAACATCAATGGATGGTTCGCCGTCAATAATCCATTCTGCTATACATTTTCCAACTCCTCCGCCTTGACAGAAACCAGCCATAACACCAACTGCAACCCAATAATTTTTCATTCCAGGTACTGGACCAATCAGAGGACTTCCATCTGGACCAAAAGTAAAAGGTCCATTAACTATATTCTTAATACCTGCGCGCTCTAATGCTGGCATTCTCTCAAAACCAATAGCCAATCTATCCTGAATATTATCTAACTTTGGCTCAAGTAACTCATGGCCAAAATTCATTGGTGTGCCCTCTACTTTCCAAGGGGTTGATTTCGGTTCATATGTTCCAAGCAACATTCCTTTTCCCTCTTGTCTAAAGTAAATATTTCCTTCAAAATCAGTTCCTATAGGTAGTCTTTGGTCACCCATTGCCTCTATTTCTGGAATAGGTTCCGTTATCAGGTAATGATGCTCCATCGGCTGAACAGGAAGATTTAAACCAGCTAATTGTCCAACTTCTCTAGCCCACAAACCACCAGCGTTAATTACAATTTCTGCATTAATGTTTCCTTTTTCAGTGTAAACATCCCAAGTTCCATCCTCTTTTTGTTTAGTATCTTTAACAACTGTATGAGTGTAATACTTTCCTCCATGAACCCTTGCAGCTTTAGCAAACGCATATGTAACCCCTGACGGGTCAACTTCTCCATCAATAGGATCCCATAATGCTAACAAATATCTAGATGGATCTATTAAAGGATGTTTCTTTTTTACTTCCTCTAAAGAAATAAATTCTTGATCAAGTCCCATGTATCTTGCTTTTGATCTTTCTCTTTTTAAATAATCAGCCCATACTTCATTTGATGCTAAATAAAATCCTCCACTTGGTTTAAATCCTGTTGAGTGACCTGACTCTTTTTCAATCTCTTTATATAGACCTATTGTATACGCCATCATTCTAGAAATATTAGGATCTGAAGAAATTACATGAACGTTTCCTGCAGCATGCCAAGATGAACCTGAAGTAAGCTCGTTTCTCTCAAGCAAAATACAATCCTTCAATCCAAATTTAGATAAGTGATAAAGTATAGAGCAACCTACTACGCCACCTCCTATAATTACTACCTTTGCATTTTTTTCCATCAGTATTTAATTTCTTTATTTACTTTTTTTAATGACTTGTCAGTGCCATGGTGAAAATGTTTGCTCATATCTGGCATATATTTCATTGAAATTGGTTTTTTTCCAATTGCAACTGACATCTCTCTGACATGATGAGCTTCTGCACCACAACATATACCTATAAAATTTATTTTATTTTTCACACAATCTTTTGCAAATTCTGCCATTTCAAATCTGTTACAAAATAAATTATCTAAAGCAACAGGAAAAGCATTGCCTCCAGGGATACAATCACAACCATGATCTGTAATATTCAAAAAACCAGGTTCTTTTTCTGTGGTTCTATAAGGAACCGGAAGTCCTGATACATGACACGAAACTTTATCTCTTACTTTTTTTAAAAGTTTCATTGTCATCTCGGGTCCTCTGTAGCAATTTAATCCAACCACATCAGCACCTAAATCTTCTATCATTTTACATGCATCTTCAGCACTATGCCCTTCTCTAGTTTTATCTCCTCTTGGAATCGCAAAATTACAAACTGCAATAAGTCCTGCATCTTTAATAGCTTTTAGTGCAATTTTCATTTCGTCTGTCCAACTAATTGTTTCAGCAATAACAAAATCTACTCCAGCTTCTTTTGCCCAAGCAACTTGTTCTTCATACATTTGTTGACATTGTTTGTGAGTATTGGCATCAACAGGATCGAATACATTTGTATTTGCTACATCTCCACAAACCATCAAATCTAGATCTTTAAATTCAGCAGCAGCATCTTTTGCAATTTTAAGTGCATTTTTTTGCATTGGCTCTAACAAATGCTCTTTACCTATTATTCTAAGCTTTTCTCTATGCCCATAATAAGTAAATGCCTGAACAACGTCTGAACCTGCTCTTATAAATTCTTTATGAAGCTGAGTAACTACCTCAGGATGTTCCAAAACGACTTCAGGTACAAATGGTCCAGCTGAAAGATAACCTCTTCTTTCCATTGCAAAAAGGTAACCTTCTGCACACATAATTGGCCCTTCGTTTAACCTTGTTATTAGATCTTTGCTCATAATTTATCCTTTCATCTCATTAAATTATTTGCAACCCATTTATGAAAATGATGGGTTGGATTATCCATAACTGGCGAAAAATTACCCCCATTATAAGAGGGAGATTTTCTTCCATCCTGCATACCTTCGATTATATTTAAATCTTCACTTTGAACTCCTTTCCAAAGTTCAAAATTTTGCTTTCTTAACGATTTAAATTTTTTTGAGTTAGCAGCTTCATTTCCAACATAATAAATTTCCATATGCTCTTTAGTATATTCATTGTTAATAGGTTCTAGCCAGTAGGCATAAAAATGGTCTTTATGTATACCTAACATCACATTTGGGAATAACGCTACATACTCAGCAATATGTTCACGATCTTGTGGCCAATTTGGAAAAGTTGGAAAATTTAAATTACTTTTAAATCTTGGTTTATAAACCATTGTCCCTTGACCGGCGAAACGATTGGGTAAACCCTGAATATGATAATGATCATCTATTTTAGAATACGAGTTCAGCCCAGGATGTACCCATGGAAGATGGTAACTCTCACAATAATTTTCTATTGCAAACTTCCAATTACATTTTGCATTTAAATTAAAATATCCATAATCGTTAGAGTAAACAATTAAATCTCTATCTTTTATTGGCCAAAACTTTTCCCATCTATCGCTTAATGGTTTAATATATTTTTCAAATTCGATTTCATTGTTATTTAAATTTACGAAAATTAAATCAAGCCATACATAGGACCTTACTTCTTTAAGATTACTCTCAGATTTGTTAAATTTATTACAATTATGTTTGTTCATCCCACCGATATGAGGTGTAGCTATTAATTTTCCTTCCGTATTATAAGACCAGGAGTGATAAGGACATCTTAAAACATTTTTAATCTTTATATCCTCTTGAAGAATTTTATAACCTCTATGACTACAAACATTATGATAAACTCTTATGTGATTATTCTTATCCCTTAAGATGATCAAAGGAATTCCTAAAAGATCAAATGGTTTCGCATCACCAATATTAGGAATAGAATTACCAATGCCAATTACGACCCATTTGTCTTCAAAAATTTTTGCTCTTTCTACTGGAAGATAATCTTCATTAGTGTAACACTCATTTGGTAAACCATGAGCTTTATCTATTGCTCTATTAACTACTTTAATCTTTTTTAAATCAACTATTTCTGATAGCTTTTTCATTACAACTTTTATTAAACCTCCTTGTTAAAGTTGGAATTAATTCAAGTTATGTATTACGATTCTCTAATTATGATTTGTTGAAAGACAGTCTTGCAATTTAGAATATAAACAAATTCTTTGAAAAAAAAATTTGCAGAAAAAGTCATTTAAAAACATTATCTTTAAATTAATAGATGATAAAGACAATTTAACTTCAATCTAGGGTTGAAAGGAATTTGCAATTCACATTTTGTTGTGTTTTTATGTTTCTATTAACAATCATTGGGAGATATAAATGAAAATTAAAAGAATACTTCTTTCACTTGCTGTTGTTTTTGGACTTACTTCTTTTGGAAGTGTGGCTAATGCAGCTTGTGGAAACATAACAATTGCTAATATGAACTGGGCTTCAGCAAACTTTATGGCTGAAGTTGACAAGATTATATTAGAAGAAGGTTATGGATGTTCAGTAGAATTAGTGCCTGGTGCAACAATGCCTACTTTTACATCTATGCAAGAAAAAGGTGAGCCAGATGTAGCACCAGAATTTTGGGCTAATGCTGCTATCATAGCTTTAAACAAAGCTGTTGATGAAGGTAAAATGCACTCACTTAACAAAGCGCCAATTACTGGTTTGGGTGAAGGTTGGTGGGTATTACCTCACACACTTAAAAAACACCCTGAGTTAACAACTGCTGAAGCTATTTTAGCAAGACCAGATTTGTTTCCTCACCCAGAGGATCCATCAAAAGGTGGTTTCCATATATGCCCTCCAGGATGGAACTGTGAATTAAGTAACAGAAACCATTTTAGAGCTTGGGACATGGAAGCTAAAGGTTGGGCTATTGTTGAAACAGGTTCTGCTGCAGGACTTGACGGATCAATTGCTAAAGCTGCTGAGCGAGGTGAAAACTGGTTTGGTTATTATTGGTCACCAACAGCTATTATTGGTAAATATGATATGAGAGCTGTAGATATGGGTGAATGGGGTGGTAAAGACAACTGGGATGGTTGTATTGTTTTACCAGAGCAAGAGTGTGCTAACCCTAAAAAAACTTCATGGACAAAATCTGAAGTTTACACAATCGTAACTGATAATTTCAAAAAAACAGCTGGAAACGCTGGTATGGAATACTTTAAGAAAAGAACGTATCCAGGCCCAGTTATGAACGGTATGTTAGTTTGGATGGGTGAAAACCAAGCTGAAGGTGCTGATGCTGCAATTGAATTCCTAAAAACACAAGAAAGTGTTTGGAGCAAATGGGTTTCAAGCGATGCTGCAAAAAAAATTAAAAAAGCACTTTAATTAAAAATATTATCAAACCCGCCTAGGCGGGTTTGATTAAAAAAATTTATGGACTTCTTTAATAAAATTCCTGTAATGGATAGAACAGCTCTTAGAGAGCTTAAAAAAGGAATTGATACTAGTTTCAAAGAATTTTCTAGAGCATATGGTGATGGTATTGAAGGTTTTTTTGATCCACTTTTACATTTTTTAATTTGGTTAGAAAAATTATTAGTAAATAGTCCTTGGCCTTTAGTAATCGGTGTATTTGCTTTATTAGCTTGGGTTGGATCGAGAAGTGTTAAGCTTGTTATTGGCACAGTAGCTTGTTTTATAGTTATTGGCTATTTTGGAATGTGGAAAAATTGTATGGCTACCGTTGCAATAATATCTGTTTCTACATTAGTTTGTATTGTTGTTGGAATACCAATTGGAATAGTAATGTCAAAATCTGCTAGAGCAGAAAAAGCTATATTACCTATTTTAGATATGATGCAAACTATTCCAAGCTTTGTATATTTAATTCCAATCATTATGCTTCTTGGTATTGGTAAAGTGCCTGGTTTACTTGCTGTTTGTATTTATGCTTTACCTCCAATCGTAAGATTAACCAATCTTGGAATTCGAGAAGTTGATAAAGAAACTCTTGAGGCCAGTGAAGCTTTTGGGGCAACACCAATGCAAAAATTAAGATCAGTTCAGATTCCACTTTCTTTACCAACCATTTTTGCTGGGATTAATCAGACGATTATGATGGCTCTTGCGATGGTAGTAATTGCTTCAATGATAGGTGTAAAAGGATTAGGAGTCCCTATTTTACAGGCTATTTCTAACCAATATTTAGCACTTGGAATGATGAATGGTTTAGCAATTGTAGCTCTAGCGATTATTTTTGATAGGGTTACACAGCAGTACGGACAAAGAATTCAAAAGCACAGAGGTCAACTTAAGAAGTAAATTTATCTCAATCGAATTTTCTAGACTCATATTTCAAAATAAATAAAGATCCAAGAAAATGAATTTTTCTTTGGAAATAGGTCCTAAAACCGACATCGAAACAGTCCCTGCAGTAAGTGATGTATACATTACAATGCTGCCTGGTGGTGACTATAAAGAGACAGCTGAAAAAGCCATAGAACTTGTAAAAAAAGGATTTAACCCTGTTCCTCACTTTCCAGCAAGATCAATGCAGGACGAAAAAGAACTTAAAGATTATGTTTCAAGATGCAAGGATGGTGGAGTTAGGCAAGCTTTAATAATAGGTGGCGGAAGAGAGCCTGCAGGTAAATTTGACAGTTCATTTCAACTTCTAGAAACAGGTTATTTTGAAAAAATGAAAATAGGAATTGCTGGACATCCAGAGGGGAGTCCTGATATATCCGACTCAGAATTAGAAAAAGCTATGATAGATAAAAAGCCTTATGCTGATTATATTGTAACACAGTGGTTACTTGATCCTCAGCCTATTATAGATTTTATTTCTAAGCAAAGCGTACCAGTGCATGTGGGAATCACTGGGCCATTAAAAATATCTAGCTTAATTAAATTTGCTAATATTGTTGGGGCAAAAAATTCCTTAAACTTTCTTAAATCTAATTTTACTAAGGCATTAGATTTATTGAAACCTAAAGACCCTAATGATTTAATTGGGAAAGTTAAATCGCATACTGATAACTTCCACATTTATACATTCGGCGGCTTGAAGGAAACTAACAAGTGGTTGAAGGAGAATAGTTATGTCTAATGAATTTGACTATACTAAACTAAAACATGTTACTTCTGTTGATCAATCTGACAGAGAAGTACCATATAATTTAAGACAAAGTGGGCCAACAAAAGTTGAAATGTTAATTTCAACAAGGGTAAGAAAGTCACCTTATTGGCATTTATCGATGCAGGCAGGTTGTTGGAGAGCAACTGTATATAATCGAATTTATCATCCTAGAGGTTATGTAAAACCTGAAGATGGTGGAGCAATGGTTGAGTACGACGCAATCGTTAACCATGTAACAATGTGGAATGTAGCTGTTGAAAGACAAATAAGAGTAAAAGGTCCAGATGCAGAAAAATTTACTGACTACGTAATAACAAGAGATGCAACAAAAATTTCTCCTATGAGGGCAAGATACGTTATTTTGTGTAACGCCTATGGTGGAGTTTTAAATGATCCAATTCTTTTAAGAATTTCTGAAGATGAATTTTGGTTTTCATTATCAGACTCTGATATTGGTATGTATTTGCAAGGTGTTAATGCAGATGGAAGATTTAATTGTACAATTGAAGAAATTGATGCATGTCCAGTTCAAATTCAAGGTCCTAAATCAAAAGCATTAATGAAAGATCTTTGTGGAGATCAAGTTGATTTTGATAATATGCCTTTCTATGGGTTAGCTGAAGCTAAGGTTGGAGGAAGAGATGTTGTAATATCACAATCAGGTTTCTCAGGAGAAGCTGGTTATGAAATATATTTAAGAAATGCAACTTTATATGCTGAAGACATGTGGAATGCTGTATTAGATGCAGGAAAAAAACATAACTTGATGGTTATTGCACCTGCACACCATAGAAGAATACAAGCGGGTATTCTTTCTTGGGGTCAAGACATGGATCAACAGCATAATCCGTTTCAATGTAATTTGGGCTATCAGGTTTCATTATCTGGCAAAGGTGAATGGAATAAAAAAGCTGATTATGTAGGTAAAGCTGCCTTAGAGAAAATGGGAGCAGATATAAAAGCTGGAAAAAAACCATACAAACTTCAATTGGTTGGAATGGAGTTAGGTGGTAAGCCTATTGATGATTATGCACCTGATTTTTGGTTGGTATCACCAGAAAGTGGTGGAGATCCAGTTGGATTTATTACTTCACCTTGGTGGCATCCAGAGAAAAAAACTAATATAGCTATGGGATACGTTCCGTTTGATGGAACTTTAAATGCTAATGGATTTCCAAAAGGTAAAGCTGGAAATAAGTTTAAAGTTCATCTTCCAGAAAAATACTCAGATACTCCAGGAACACCTGTAGATGCTGTAGTTGTAGATATTCCATTTAAAGAGTCTTTTAACGCAAATACAAGAGAAGTTGTAAAAGGCTAAAATTTACTAAGGGGGAGCTAATTTCAGCTCCCCTTTTTAATTCTAATGACCAAAGGTTTTCTAATAGCTGTTTGCATTATCATTGCTATTGCTTTAATAATATTTCCATTAATTATTTCTTATAAAGCTCAAAAAAATAAAAATAAAAAAAATTAATGTTTGCTGAATTTTTAAATATAATTTTTAAGTCAATAAAATTAGACAAAACTCTTTATTCAGATAATAAAAATTTTGGCGAGGCATCAATATACTTTGCTGGTATTATAATGATCCTAGATGGTATAGCTGGAGCAGTGGCAGCTAATACCATTATTAAAACAGCTATTGCAATGTCTGGTCTAACTGCAATAGTTACTTGGCTAATATGGGCAATTTTTATTTTTGTAATTGGAGTAAAATTATTTCCTGATAAGCAAACCAAAGTTTCGTTCAAAAAAGTTTTAACAGCTGTTGGATTTGCACATGCGCCTGGTTTATTAAGATTTTTTGCGGTCACACCAGATTTAATGATACCAATAATTTTTCTCACTCAGTTCTGGATTTTTGCAGGTTTAATAATTTCAACTAAACAAATATTAAGTTTAAAATCTAATTTTAAATCTTTTGGGATTGTACTTTTATCCTTTTTAATTATTGCATTTTTATCTATCTCATTTGTGATGAGTAGAATGAATATGCTTCCAGTAAGTCAAATCAGTTAAAGTGGAAATATAGTCTTAGATACTCTACAAGATTTACACAATTTAAACCCAGTAAGGATTAAATTTTGAGTAACACTCTCGTCTTCCTCTTTGCATTCATCACAAATATTGTTTAGTTCTTCAGTATCTACATTTAGATTTTTTTCATCAATTTTATCAATCATTATCTGTCAAACCAGCACCTGCCGCACCCTTTTTTAAACTATCACTCTCTTCAACAAAAGTTTCTTCAGATAACTTGTATAAATTATTCCATTCATCGTCTGTAAAGTTATCTTCATTTTCAATTAGATCGACCTCAATTGTATTTGCTATCTTTGGAAATTCTTGATCAATAAAATTAGAAATAATATTTACATTTAGATTTAGTAACATTTTTTTTTCATCTATTTTTACATTAATTTTTTTTCCAATAATTTCTGATGAACGACTTACGAAGGAAATAAAAATTATTGGATAAGCAACATTTTTAAACTCAATTTTTTTTAAATTTTCTAAAACATTTATTTGATCTAAAAAACTAACACCTAAAGTGATTGGACAGTAAGGATTATTTGATGAAGGATTATTTTCATTAATTAAATTTAAATTTTCAAATTTACTTTTATTTTTTTGATTAAAATATTCATTAAGGTGCTTAATACCCGGTAAGCTAAATAACTCTAACAATCTTATGCTTTTTCCTGTTTCCTCAGAAACTCCCCAAGAATATCCTGCTGCCTTTGAAGCTCTTTTAACAGTAGTTTCAATTTCACTCAGTGATTTCATTATTAAATATTGGTTTTATATACCCACTGCTCGTCATAATTTTTTAGCTCATTTGGAAGTGGGGCTCCTTGAAACATGCAAATTCTTAACCATTTGTCAGATCGTGGATCAAATTTTAATGCCCCAAAAAAAGACAATTTTAGTCTAAGCATATCAATTGGCATTAAATCTTTACCAATTGTATTATCTTGTATTTCTGAATAAGGAAATTTTTCTACAATGAATGCCCTTCTCACAACATGTCTTAATTCAGAATTTGATGTTAAAAATTCAGCAATAGTTAAACTATTTTTTGAGACTAATAATTTGTCATAAAGTTTTTTTATATCTCTTGCTATTGCTAAAGGCTGTTCTAATTGTGATCCATGCTCCTCAAAACGATCAGCTAATCTAGGTTCCTCTTTATTTTTTGAAATAAACCAAAAGTTTTTATTATTTTCTTTTTCTTCAAAATTAATATCTAAAATGTTTGGATACTTTGCTTCGATGATATTACGCAATTCTTCAACTTTTCTATGAGTTGGAATATTAAAATATTTTTCTTCATCTGAGCTCATTTCTTTTATCAAAGGATTTACAATATTATTATAAGGTTCCATCATTATTGAAACAATGTACTCAATGCATTCCTCGCAAGTATTATCCTCCAACCATTGATATATTTCGTTAAAAGGATATTCGATCTCAAAATTAAAATCTTTGTTTATAAAGTTTAAAAATTTTTCAACATCTTTTAGTAATGATGTTATTTTTGTTTGCTGATATTCACTATCAGTATTCCAGCTTGTAATATTTTTTAAAGATTTTTTTACACAATCTAAAAACAAATCACTATCCTGACTTTCTACATCCTTGATTTCTCTAATTTTCTTAAGTGCTTTTTCTCTACTTAAAATCCAATTATTTAATAGAGTTGGATGATTGACTATAAATGGAGCCATACCCAAGCCTGTGGAATTACCTATTCCCAAGTTTTTACAGATATTATGATCTAGCTTAACAGCTGCTTTTGGATTTTTATGATAAGCAACATGATTAACTTGATCAAAAGTAAACTGCCTTACCAAATAAACCAACATCATTTCTAATCTGAAAGGACCATTAATTTCTTCACGATTTTTAATTCTAAATCGATCGGCAAGACCAAATTTACCTGAGCCATATACTGCCGTAGTCCTATATAAATAGCCTACTTTTGATAATAAGTTTAAATCTGGCTGCTGCCCTTTACTCAATCTTTCAACTACATGATTATAAATTCTTACTGATTTGTTTGCTCTGGATAAAGTTAATTCTTTATAAGAAAGTCTGCCAACTTCTTGTTTGGGAACCTCATTTTTTAATCTTTCAATATCTTTTTTAGTTGGGACTCCATCGTATAATGTAAATGCAGCATCCCATTTTGTTGCAATAACTCTATCTGATCTTTCTTCATCTTTGATTTCATTTGCAAAACAAACTAAAGAATAAATTCTTTTATTTTTTTTAAATGAATAAACAGCATCTCCAAAACCATTTTCATTTAAATTAAATAAATCTCTTTTATATTCCCACTCTTTAAATTCATTAAGAAAACTTCTTAAGAAAGATAATTTTGATTGATGAAAAGAACCTAGTCTTGATAATTTCATTATCTTATTTGGGTCTCTTAATTCAACTTTCATAATTAAATTGATTTATAAAAATTGTACCAGTTATTTCCAAGTATTCCATGTGTCTCAGCATCTGAAAACCCTACTTCTTTAAGACCTTTTTCAATATTTGAGAACCCTCTAGCGTCAAGAAACCAATCAGGTTGCTTAGGAAAACCAGGATTATTTTTTGACCCTTCTCCATAATTTTTACTTTTTGACCAAGATCCATTTCTCATCCATTCAACAACAGTATCTGGATGATCTAAACATAAATCAGAACCTATTCCAATTTTTGTTACATCCATTATTTCAGCTGTTTTTGCTATCATCTCGCAAAAGCTCTCAAGTGTGCAATTTGAATTATTTTTCAAATGATGGGGATACAATGACAAACCCAACATTCCACCGCTATCACTCAAAATTTTTAACAAGTCGGACGATTTATTTCTTTTTGCTGCATGCCAAAAGCTAGGGTTTGCGTGAGTAATTGCAATTGGTTTATCACTTAGTTCAATTGCATCGAGTGTACTTTTTTCTGCAGAATGCGACATATCAACTACAAGACCAACTCTATTCATTTCCCTTATTACTTCACGACCAAAATTTGTAACACCGCTATCTACTTTTTCATAACATCCAGTTGCTAGTAGTGACTGATTATTATAAGTAAGTTGCATAAATCGGCAACCTAATTGATGAACTGTTTCAACGAGCTTTATATCATCTTCAATTGGTGAACAATTTTGAAAACCAAAGAATATTGCAGTTTTGTTTTCTTTATTAGCTTTGTCTATATCTTTAAAATTCTTACCAGGAAAAATTAAATCGGAGTTGTCATTAAATATTTTTTCCCATTTTTTAATTTCTAGTTGTAATTCGTCAAAATCCTCATGGTAAACAATTGTAACATGCACAGCATCTAAGCCTGCGCTTCTATTGATCTCAAATATTTTTCTAGACCAATTGCAGTATTGAAGATTATCGATTTTATAATTCATAGAATGCTCAACTCTAACTAATATGTAATTTAAATACTATTAATTTTATTGAAATTTTAACTTAATTTTGAAATAAACAGTTTGATCAATTTCATGAAAAAAAATACTAAGTTAAAAGTTTCAATTGTTATGGGAAGTCAATCTGACTATAAAATAATGAAACAAGCAGAAAAAACCCTAAAAAAAATTGGTATTTCATTTGAGACAAAAATTATATCTGCTCACAGAACACCACAAAGGATGTATAAATACGCCACAAAAGCTGAACAAAATCATATAGGGGTAATAATTGCTGGTGCTGGTGGATCGGCTCATCTTCCAGGAATGATATCAGCTCTTACACATATACCGGTTCTTGGTGTCCCTGTTGAAAGTAAAAAACTTAAAGGTTTAGATAGTTTATTATCAATTGTACAAATGCCAAAGGGAATACCTGTAGGAACCCTGGCTATAGGAGAAGACGGCGCCATTAATGCTGCTCTATTAGCTGCAGCAATAATTGCAAATAACGATATGAATGTTCTAAAAAAACTTCAAATTTTCAGAAGATCACAAACTAAATCTGTAAAGAAAACTCCAAAATAAAATGTCTGAAATTACTCTTGGTATCATTGGGGGTGGTCAACTCGGAAGTATGCTTGCAATTGAAGCTAAAAAATTAAACATTAAAACTGTTATTTTTTGTGATGATATGGATGCGCCAGCGCAAAATTTTTGCAATCACTTTGTTAATGGAAATTATGATGATAAGGAAAAAATATTAGAATTTATAAATAAAGTTGATTTGGTGACTTATGAATTTGAAAACATTCCATTTGAAACATTAAATGAAATTAATAAATTAAAACCTGTTTTGCCAAAACCTTCTGTTAATAGATTAATTCAACATCGATTAGCTGAAAAGGATTTTGTTAATAAATTGAATATTAGAACAACTAGATATGTCTCAATTGAAAAAAAATCTGACTTAGATGCCTTAGTAGATTTTTTACCAGGTATTCTTAAAACAACAACTTTGGGATATGATGGTAAAGGTCAATATCCAATAAATTCTATTAATGATCTAGATTCATTAAATATAGATTTTTCACAAGGATATATTCTTGAAAAACTTGTTAAGCTAAAAAAAGAAATTTCAATTATAATTACAAGATTTAGTAACAATAAATATGAAATATATGAACCAATCGAGAATACTCATGAAGATCAAATTTTAAAATATTCAAAAATTCCTGCAGAAATAAATGAAAAAATTTTTAATCAATCTAAAGATTGGGCTATGCTTATCGCTGAAGAGCTAAAATATGTTGGAACCTTGTGTGTAGAATTTTTTATTGATAGAAATGATAATCTTTATGTTAATGAGATTGCTCCAAGAGTACACAACTCAGGACATCTAACTATAAACGCTTTTAATATTAGTCAATTTGAAAATCATGTAAGAGCTGTTTGTGGACTTGAACAAATTCCAATAAAAAAAATATCAAATGCAAAAATGATGAATCTACTTGGCGATCAAATTATACACTATAGAAATATACAAAAGTTTAATGACAATGAATTTTTCTTTGATTATTTAAAAAAAGATGTAAAAGAAAAAAGAAAAATGGGTCACATCACAACTTTAGTATAAATGTTAAAATCAATAGAAGGTAATTTTGATAACCCCGAAGTTAATGAGCTTCTGACAAAACATTTTATAGAACTAAGAGCTGCTTCACCGGAGGGTAGTGCTCACGTTTTAGATATTCCTGGTTTACAAGAGCCATCAATTAAGTTTTGGAGTTTATGGGATCATGAAAAATTAATTGGTTGTGGAGCTTTAAAATTTTTAGATAAAGAACACGGAGAATTTAAATCTATAAGAATTCATGATAATTTTAGAAAGCAAGGCCAAGGAATTAATGTAATTAATCATTTAATCAAGGAGGCTAAAAAGCTTAAAATAAAAAAATTAAGCATCGAAACAGGTGCAGGTGATTTTTTTATACCAGCAAGAAAACTTTTTAAAAAAACTGGATTTACTGTATGCGAACCTTTCGCGCACTATAAAGAAGATATCAATTCTGTTTATTTAACTATGCTTATTTGAGATATTTAAAAAAATTATTTTTAATAGTTGATCTATTTAGTTGACAAAACCCTAGAAAGTCTAAAGAAAGCCATTATTACTTAATTATAAGTAATAATAAAACATAACGAAAAGTAAGAAGAAAAATATGAGTCTACAAGGAAAAGTAAAATGGTTCAATCCAACCAAAGGTTTTGGTTTTATTGAAAGAGAAGATAAAGAAAAAGATGTGTTTGTACATGTTTCAGCAGTAAGAGACGCTGGTATGAACGGTTTAGATGAGGGTCAAGCTTTGACTTTCGATGTTGAAGATGGTCCTAAAGGTCCTTCAGCAGTTAACTTAAAAACTGCATAATTTCACACTTCCTATTGGCTGAAGAATTAAATTTAAATATTAAAAAATTTATTACTCAGCCAATACCTTAATTAGTAACAACCTTTAAACACAATTATTAATTATAAAATTAATAAATTGATTAAAATATGATTGGAATTTTAGGTGGAATGGGAACTCAGGCTGGTCTTGATTTTTGTAACAAGCTTGCAGTACTTAATAGAGGAAAAATAGATCAAGAGTATCCATTATTTTTGCTTTATAATAAATCAAATATACCAGGGAGACCTGAGTCTATAGGTTCCCAAACAAAAAGTCTTTCAAACAAATCTACAAATAAAATAAGCAGAAAAAAATATAACAAAGTTTTAATTAGCTTATTGAAGGGTTGTAAGCTTCTAGAAAAAAATAAATGCAAATTTATTGTTATGCCCTGTAATACAGCTCATTATTGGTTTAATGATTTACAAAAAAAAATAAATATTCCAATAATCAATATGCCAAAAGAAGTATTCAAATTCACAAAAAAAAAATGTAAGAAAAATTCAAAAGTTGGTTTATTAGCAACAGAAGGAACTCTTAAAACTGGAGTATATAAAAAAATTTTTGAAAAAGATTATCAATTAATACAACCATCTCAAAAAATACAAATAGCGTCAGTTAATAAAGCTATTAAATTTGTTAAAATGGGTAATGTAAAAGCTGCCACGAAAGCAATTAAACCTGCAATAGACTCTTTAATTAAAATGCGATGTAAAAAAATTATTTTAGGTTGTACAGAACTCCCTATTGCAATTTTTGCATTTAAATCATTTAAGAATATCAAATCTTCAAAATTATTTTTAGATCCTAACTTAATTTTAGCTCATTCAGCTATGGTTAAACATAAAAATTAACTTATGACTAAAAAGAATGAAAAACCGTATGTGTTAAGAGCTGCTGAATTTGTTTATTTAAATATAATAAAGATTAAAAAACAAAATCCTGAGATGAATAATATACAGGCGTTTGAAATTTTTATGACTACTAAAGAGTATGATATTTTAAGCTCTGGGGAATTTCATGATAAATGGTTCTTAGATCTAAAGAAAAATGAATATATTGATCCTATCACTAAAAAAAAAATTAATGAAGAAACTTTACGTCTTTTACAGGTTCAGAAAGATTCTATGATTAAGTTATTGATGAAGATTCCTAAGCTTTATTATACTAAAAGTCACTTTCCACTAGAAATCTCACAGCGAGCTTTTGATCATTTATGGAGAGTTTGTGAAAGCTATGAAATGTGGTGCAAAGAAACTAAACAAGAAAAACTGATATATCTAAATATTATCGAGTAAAGTTATCTAAATTAAGTATTGATCTAGTAATCTCTAATCTTTTTTTAACTAATTTTTGTAAATTTTGATTTTCTAATTTTTGTCTAGTAATTTTAATTCTTGTTTCAACTAAGATTCTTAAATCATCATCAAACGAATTTTTTTTAATTTTTTTTTCTGTTCTTTCTACTAAAGTTTCTTTAATTAAAGTTAGAGAATTTTTCCCAGTTTCTTTTTCTATACGTTGATTGACAATAAATTGAGCACTAGCTTTATAGACATTACCTGAAGTAAGAGCTGTTACACTTGGACCAACTAATGAAAAGATAGGTACAAAACCTGTCAAAAAGAAAAAAGACAGAATAATAGTAAAAATTTTTAAAAATTTAGACTTCATGATTGAACTTTAGGTGATTTGTTATTTCATTTCCACATTGAATTTGTTCATTATAGGTACTGATTTATTTGATTTTAGTTAATTTATTTGTTTATTAAAGAGAATGATTAGAATATTCCCTTTCATATTTGTACTTCTATGGTCCTCCGCCTTCATCACAACTAAACCTATCATAGATAACAGTGATCCCTTTGCTGCTCTAGCTTTTAGATTTGCTTTGGTTGCTTTAGGTTTTTTTTTATTTTCTATTTACTCAAAACAAAAAATTTTTGTTAATAAAAGAAATTTTTTTGAGTCTTTTTTTAGTGGAGTATTATTTCATGGTTTTTATCTTGGTGGGGTTTTTTATTCAATTTCAATAGGTATGCCTACTGCAATAGCAGCATTGATCGTAACACTGCAACCAGTTCTAACAAATGCATTAAGTGGACCAATTTTAAATGAAAAAGTATCTATAAAACAGTGGGTAGGTGTTTTATTGGGATTTATGGGTGCTGGACTTGTATTAGGATTTGATATTGGCAATAAAATACCAATAGCTGGATTGATCGCATCAATAATAGCGTTATTAGCAATTACTTTTTCAACTTTATGGCAAAAAAAATTAAGCAACAAGTTACCTTTATCTGTAAGCAATATGAATCAAGCTCTTGGTGGTTGTTTATTTCATTTAGTAATAGTTATTTTATTTATTGATCCTTACATTGATTTTTCACAAACATTTATTATCGCAATGAGTCATCAAGTATTTTTTGTATCATTTGGAGCATTTACAATATTGATGTATTTAATAAAAAATAATTCAGCAAGCAAAACTGTTTCTATTTTTTTCTTAATACCAGCAACATCTGCTTTTATGGCATGGCTATTCCTAAATGAAAATTTAACTAGATTAGATTTAGTCGGATTTTTAATCACCTCTATAGGTGTTTATATTGCAACAAGAGATTAAAAAGTTTTAAAGCCAAACTCTAAAGATGCATCTGTAATAGAATGATAAAATGATTCTCCAAAACTTCTTAAAGCAAACAATCTTACTTTATTTGGATTGTCATTTAACTTGTCAACAGTCATAGCTATTCCATTATAAGTTGAATTAATTGAATTATTTTTCTCTAATGTGTTGAAATTAAAGGGGCACCCTTTTTTTAAAACTTCTATCGTTTCTTTTCCCTCAATTTCAATGATTGCTCTTGAGTGTGATAAATCTGTTATCGCAAAGTCTGTATCTTTAAATTCGTTTAGAATATTTTTAATTAAATCTTTTTTTGTTGATACTAGTAGCCAGTTCTGTGGTCCAATCCACATAATTCTAGTATTATCATTAAATGCTACAGTTAAAGGTTCGTTTTTTAGTTTCAAACCATCAATATTAATATCCTCAAATGAAAGTGAAGAGTTTTTATACTGAACTATTTGAACAATTAGTAAATTTTTAATTTCAGATATTTTGAGTAAATCATTTTCATTTTTACCTTCATAATCTCCAAATTGGCCTTTGGTATTAACATTTGCTAGAGCCGAAACTAAAGTCATGATCTAACCCTTTCACCTTTTGGATCTACATAATGTGATGAAACTATCTCTACAGGTATTACTTTGTTTTTAAGTGGTGACATTGCAAAAAGCTTTTCACCAATCATATTTTTTCCATCCTTCAAAATTGCTAAAGAAAAAGGATTGTCGTATTCAACACTCCAACATGATGCGGAGATATGACCTAATTTAGGATTTGGTAATGGTGCTTTATCATCTTTAACTAAGTGAGAGCCTTCTGGTATACTTGTTTTTTTATCTAAAGGAACTACGCCTACTATTTTTTGTCTGTCTTTCGCTGTGAATGCAGACCTTTGCAGTGATCTTTTTCCAATAAAATCCTTCTTTTTACTAACAAGACCCTCTAAAGAGTTATCATATGGAATTGTTCTACCATCAAGTTCTGATCCAGCAACGTGCCCCATTTCGATTCTAAGTGTCGATAATGCTTCTGTTCCATATGGCTGAATTTCATACTCTTCACCAACTTCCATTATTTTTTCCCACATAAAGTTTCCATAATCAGATTCTACATTAACTTCATATGCAAGCTCTCCTGAAAAAGAAATTCGAAATATTCTAGCTTTTACTCCAAATAAATCTCCTTCCATGTAGCCCATAAAAGGTAGTCCTTCATTAGATACGTCTAAATTTGGGAATAATTTTTGTAAAACAACTCTAGATTTTGGTCCTGCAATAGCTGCTCCTGCCCATTGTTCTGTTGCTGAAACAACATTAACATTTAATTCAGGCCAGACTAATTGTAAGTAATATTCTAAATGTGAAAGAACATTTGCTGCTTGTGCCGTTGTAGTAGTCATATGATAGTGATTTTCCGAAATTCTTGTAGTTGTTCCATCATCCATAACAATTCCATCTTCTCTAAGCATTACTCCATATCTGGCTTTACCGACTGGTAATTTTAACCACGCATTAGTATAAACTCTATTTAATAACTCAGCTGCATCCGGACCTTTGATATCAATTTTACCAAGCGTAGTCACATCACAAACACCAACGTTTGTTCTCACATTTTTTGCTTCTCTCTTAGATCCTTCGAATAAATTTTCATTGCCTCTTTTATAATATCTAGGTCTCAACCAGACACCTGCATCTACAAAAACTGCATTATTTTTTTCATGCCAAGCATGCATTGGGGATTTTCTTGTTGGTTTTGAATGTTTTCCAACTTCTCTTCCAACAATTGCACCAATTGAAATAGGTGTATATGGAGGTCTAAAAGTAGTATGGCCTACAGCTGGAACAACTTTATTTTCAATTTCTGATACCAACTGTAAGCCATTTAAATTACTTGTTTTACCTTGGTCAGTTGCCATACCAAGCGTAGTGTATCTTTTGACATGCTCGATTGATCTATAACCTTCTCTAAGAGCTATTTCGATATCCGATACAGCTACATCATTTTGAAAATCTAAAAATCTTTTATAATTTTTTCCCGCTGGTAATGGAACACACCAAAACTTATCATGTTTAGAAGATTTTTTTTCAACTACGTTGGGAATGCTTACTTTGTTATCATTATCAGTAATTTTTTTTGATAACTCACCTCCTTTTGCAAATGAAGTTTGTAAAGTTTCTTCTAAAGAGAATACTCCGTTAGCGGCTCCTAAAGTTGTCTCTTGTTGTTTTGAAATTCCAGGAACGAATGCATCAATTTCCTCTTTAAACTTAGTTTTATTTCCTGATTGAGACGCTAAATGAATAGACGGTGTCCAAAAACCAGATACACATATACAATCACATTTAATATTTTCTATTTTTCCAAGTTGTTTTTTGTCATCAGAGATGCTCGCTACATCAGCAGATTTTACTTTTTTATATCCTTGAGCTGCAACTACTACATAAGAATTTTTTATATTTATTCCTAAACTTTTTGCCTCATCAATAATTTCTGATTCAGGATTTTTTCTTGAATCTAATACTGTTGGTTGCACTCCATGTTTTTGAAATTCAATAGCTGTTTCGTATCCACTGTCGTTATTTGTAAATATCAATGGATTTTTTCCAACTAAAACTCCATAAACTTTTAAGTATTCTTTAGCAGCAGAAGAAAGCATTACACCTGGCGTATCATTATTTCCAAAAACTATTGGTCTTTCAATAGATCCTGATGAAATTAAAACCTCTTTTGCTCGGATGTACCATAATCTTTTATTTGGGTGATATTTTTTAGTTTTTGGTAAATGATCACTTACCTTTTCCGACATTACAAGCATGTTGTGATCATAATAGCCAAAGATTTGAGATCTATTTTTTACCACAACATTTGGCATTGTTTTCAGTTCAGCAACTATTCCTTCGGCCCAATCTTTTCCTGATTGATTTCCAATATTAACATCATCTGTTAATAAAGAACCGCCAAATCTTGGTTTGTCTTCTGCTAAAATTACTTTTGCTCCATTTTTTGCAGCTGCGTATGCGCTAGATAAACCAGATGGTCCTGATCCAGCTATGAGTAAATCACAATATTCATATTTGTGCTCGTATCTTTCTTTGTCATGTTTTGTAGATGCTACACCTAATCCAGCTGCTTTTCTAATAAATGGCTCATAAATTCTATACCAAAAGCTTTTTGGCCACATAAATGTTTTATAATAAAATCCTGCAGGTAAAAATATCTTTAAAAAATTATTGATTGCGCCAATATCAAAATTAACACTTGGCCAACAATTTACACTTTTTGCCTCTAAACCCTCAAAAAGTTCTTGCTCAGTTGCTTTTATATTTGGCTCAGTTTCATTATTTCTATAAAGCTGTACTATTGCATAGGGCTCATCTACTCCTGCTCCAAAAAAACCTCTTGGTCTGTGATATTTAAAACTTCTACCAACTAAATGAACACCGTTTGCAAGTAAAGCAGATGCAAGGGTATCACCTTCATATCCAAAATATTTTTTTCCATTGAATTTAAATGATAATTTTTTATCTCTATTAACTAATCCAACACTTTCTAATCTGAAATCTTGAGACATTAGACAACTTCCTCGTCAGCTTTAAAAGTTTTAAATATTTCATGAGTTGCAGTATCTCTCTCTACTTTTATCCATTGTCTACAACCTGATATATGTTGCCATAACTCTAAATGTTTTCCTCTTAAACTTTTTCTATTGTAAACAAAGTCGTCCCATTCTTTATCAGAAATTTCTTTGTTCAACTCTGGCCTTTTGACACTTGCATCCCCACCATAAGAAAATTCAATTTGTGGTCTCATTCCACAATGTGGGCATTTAATGTACAGCATTTATGATATCCAGGTTTTTGTTCCGAGTCCTTTTTCGTCAATTAAATGACCTGTATTAAACCTATTCAAACTATATCCTGCATTCAATTCATGAACTCTATCTTGAGCAATTGTATGTGCAAATGTCCAGCCAGATGCAGGTGTTGCTTTAAAACCTCCGTAACACCAACCACAATTTAAATACAAACCATCTATATGAGTTTTATCAATTATGGGAGATCCATCCATAGACATATCCATTATGCCGCCCCAAGTTCTAAGCATTTTTAACTTACTTAAAAAAGGCATCATCGCTATACCTTCGGTCAATACATGTTGCAAAGTAGGTAAATTTCCTCTTTGTGCGTAACTATTATAACCATCTAAATCTCCACCCATTACCATTTCGCCTTTATCTGATTGACTAATATAAAAATGTCCAGCACCAAATGTTACAACGCTATCTAAAACAGGTTTAACTGGCTCTGAAACACATGCTTGAAGAAGATGAGTTTCAATTGGTAAAGTCATATTTAATTTTTCAGCTAAAATATTTGTGCTTCCTGCAACACATAAACCAACTTTTTTAGCTTTAATATTTCCACGAGAAGTTCTAATACCATTTATTTTTCCTGCAGAAACATCAAAACCAATTACCTCACAATTTTGAATAATATCAACTCCCATGTCATCTGCTTGACGAGCATAACCCCAAGCTACTGCATCATGTCTTGCAGTTCCTGCACTTGGTTGCATCAAACCACCAAAAATTGGAAATCTTACATTTTCAGAAAAATCAGCCATTGGAATAATTTCTTTGACCTGTTCTCTATTCAAAAGAACAGCATCTATTCCATTTAACCTCATTGAATTTCCTCTTCTCGCATAAACATTCATTTGCGCATCTGAGTGAGCTAGATTAATAATACCTCGAGGAGAAAACATTACATTGTAATTTAGGTCCTGACTCATCTTTCTCCACAAATCCATTCCAAATTCACTGAATAATCCGTTTTCGTCATGCATGTAATTAGATCTGATGATTGTAGTATTACGTCCAACGTTTCCGCCTCCAATCCATCCTTTTTCTATGATTGCAACTTTTGTAATATTATGTTCTTTTGCAAGATAATACGCTGTAGCAAGACCATGGCCACCTCCTCCAATAATTACTACATCATATTCTTCTTTAGGCTCTGGATCCTTCCATGCTAAATCCCAATTTTGATGATTAGAAAAAGCATTTTTGACTAAATTAAATATTGAATATTTCTGCATGAATTAATTTTATAGTAAAGAATCTAAATAGTGCTTATTTTTTTTATATATATTTTTTAGAAGTTTCCAAAGAACTTAAAAAAGGATATTAAGTCTGCATGTAAATGTTTTAATTTAAAGGATTTTAAATGAGTGAAGTCAAATCAGATATTCAAATAGCTAGAGAAGCAAAAATGCAACCAATAAATGATGTTTTGGCAAAAATAAATGTGCCAGATGAAAGTGTAGCATTTAGTCCGATGGGGCGACATATTGCTAAGATTAACTTGGAATATCTAGATACACTAAAAGACAAGCCTGATGGTAAATTGATTTTAGTTACAGCTATTACACCAACACCTGCGGGTGAGGGTAAAACAACAACATCTGTTGGACTTCACGATGGATTGAATAAAATCGGAAAAAAATCAATTGTTTGTTTAAGAGAGCCAAGTTTAGGTCCTTCATTTGGAATGAAAGGTGGGGCTGCTGGAGGAGGATATGCTCAAGTAGTTCCAATGGAACAAATTAATCTCCATTTTACAGGTGACTTTCATGCAATAACTTCTGCTCATAATTTATTGTCAGCATTAATAGATAACCATATTTATTGGGGAAATAAATTAGACATAGATGTTAGGAGAGTTGTTTGGAAAAGAGTTATGGATATGAACGATCGATCATTAAGATCAATAAATATTAATTTAGGTGGTGTAGCTAATGGTTTCCCAAGAGAAGATGGTTTTGATATTACTGTTGCGTCAGAAATCATGGCTATTTTCTGTTTATCAAATGATTTAGAAGATTTAGAAAAAAGAATTGGTAACATTACAATTGCTTACAATAGATCTAAGAAACCAATTTACGCAAAAGATTTAAAAGCCCAAGGACCTATGACTGTGTTATTGAAAGACGCAATAAGACCAAATGTTACTCAAACTTTAGAAAATAATCCTGCAATAATACATGGAGGACCATTTGCAAACATTGCACATGGATGTAATTCGGTAATCGCAACAAAAACTGGTCTAAAACTTGCTGATTATGTTGTAACTGAAGCTGGCTTTGGTGCTGATTTAGGTGCTGAAAAATTCTTAGATATTAAATGTAGAAAATCAAATTTAAAACCAAGTTGTGTTGTAATAGTTGCAACAATTAGAGCATTAAAAATGCATGGAGGTGTTGCAAAAGATGATTTAAAAAATGAAAATGTAGATGCTCTAAAAAAAGGGTTGGTTAATTTAGAGAGACATATTGAAAATGTTAAAAAATTTGGTTTACCAGTAGCAGTTGCTGTTAATCATTTTATCAAAGATACTGATAATGAAGTTAAAGCTTTAATTGAATTTTGTGATAGCTTGGGTGTAAAAGCAAGTCTTTGTACTCACTGGTCAAATGGTGGTGAAGGAACTAAGGAACTGGCAGCACATGTTGTAGATCTATGTGAAAAAGATCAGGCTAAATTTAAATTTTTATATGAGAGTAATACTCCTCTATTTAAAAAAATAGAAACTATTGCAAAAGAAATTTATAGAGCTGATGAGGTAATTGCTGACACAAAAATAAGAGATCAATTGAAAACCTTTGAGGAAGCTGGTTACGGTGAACTGCCTATTTGTGTTGCAAAAACACAATATAGTTTCTCAACAGACCCAAATTTAAAAGGAGCACCAACAGGTCATGCTTTACCAATTAGAGAAATTAGGCTCTCATCTGGTGCTGAATTTATTGTGGTAGTTTGTGGGGCTATAATGACAATGCCTGGATTACCAAGAGTTCCAGCAGCTGATTCTATTAGATTAAATGATAAGGGCGAAATTGAAGGACTATTTTAAATTAAGATAATTTAACCAATTCTCTAATTCTCTCATTCTAG
>CACNXU010000008.1 GCA_902624585.1 uncultured Pelagibacteraceae bacterium
ATTTTAAGGGAGTTAATTTCTACCAATTATTTATTGATAAATATAGTCTCTTGTAACAGGTGTAGAAGAATAATTTTTTGTTAATTGAAATTGGTATACAACTTGATCACCCCATTTAAATGCCATCTCACAACCAGTAAGATAAAATTCCCACATTCTAAAAAATCTTTCATCGAACATTTCAATTATTTTTTCTTTATTTCGAATACAATTTTCTTTCCAATGCCTTAGTGTATGTGAGTAATGAAGCCTTAAAACCTCAATATCCGCAACAATTAAACCTGCTTTTTCAATAGGAGTTGTTACCTCACTTAAACTCGGAGTATATCCCCCTGGAAAAATATACTTAGTGATCCATGGATGTGGATCTCTTGGTGGATTCACTGATCCTATAGTGTGAATTAATGATACTCCATCATCTTTTAAAAGTTTTTCAACCTGCGAAAAAAATTTTTTATAAAATTTTCTTCCTACATGTTCAAACATTCCAACACTGACTATTCTATCAAATTTTTCATTGAGTTCTCTATAATCCATTAACTTAAATTGCAATTGATTCTCTAAATTAAGTTCTTTTGCTTTTTTCTTGCAGTAATTAAGTTGATTTTCTGAAAGTGTAATACCTGTTACTTCACAGTTCGCACTTTTTGCTATATCGACTGCTAAAGATCCCCATCCACATCCAATATCTAAAACTTTTTGATTTGGCTTTATATTAAGTTTTTTTATTAAATGTTGAATTTTGTTATTTTGAGCTGTTTCTAATGTGTCTGTTTCATTTTTAAAATATGCACATGAATATTGTCGTTTAGGATCTAAAAATAAGTCATAAAGATCATCTGAAATGTCATAGTGATGTGAAACATTCATTTTAGATTTTTTTATAAAATTAAAATTAGTAAAATATCTATAAGAACCTCTTAATTTGTTTATTAGATAACTAAAAAAATTTAAATCTCCTCTCCCAAAATTCATTAAAGAAAGATTCAAAAAATCAGTTAGTGTTCCATTTTCTATACTTATTTCACCATTAGTATAAGCTTCTCCGAAATATAAATCAGGATGAAACAATAATTTATAATGTAGACTTTTGTTTAAAATTTTAACTTTTATTGGGTTTTCAGTTTTTGGGCTTCCAATAATGTAACTTTTTGAATTAGCATCAACTAAGATAAATCCATCTTTTTTAAAAACATTATTTAAAAATCTAGCTAGTTGCATCTAAGCCGCCTTAATGTTTTTAAATGAAAAATTTAATTTCTCTAAATTATTGATTAAATCTGACTCTTCTTGAGCGTTTAAAATACTAATTGGTGGTAAAAGATTTTTATAATTCATATCTTTTTTACTAAAGTATGTATGTAAACCTGAGATTAAATTATATTTTTCAAATTCAGCTCTTACATCACAAAGATTTTGATTTACTGTCTGATCATTTCCATCATTAAAATCATCGTATACTTTTCTTGCCAGTGTAGAAGTGGCGTTGCATGTAGCTGTAATAATTCCTGAACAGCCTAATTGAAGTCCTTTAAATAATTTAGATTCTGATCCAGGCAAAACTGAAAAATTATCAATTTTTAAGTTTTCAAAAAGATTGTAAGAACTATCTTTTACTCCAATAATATTATTTGGATATTTTTTAACTAACTCTTCAATACACTCAATACTAAACTTATAACCACTCAGTTTTTCAAAATTATATAGTACTATTTCACAATCAGAAATTATCTCTACTATTTTGCTATAAAATTTTATTACCTCTTTATCTCCGTATTTATAGTAAGCAGGTGGCATAATTAAGAATCGATTAAAACCTAGAGATTTGGAAACTCTCATCAAATTAATTGTTTCACCTAAAGAATTTAAACCAGTCCCTATAACATACTTGTCTTTATGTTTGCTTGAAGTGAGATGATTTAATAAATTAATTTTTTCAGAGACAGGTATGAGTTGAGCTTGCCCCGTACTCCCAAATACAGCTGCTCCATGACAACCATTATCGATAACCATTTCTGCGTGTTTAATAGTTTTTTCAACATTTAGTGTTAAATCATCATTTAACACTGACATTGTGGCTGCATATATTCCTTTTATTAAACTCATATATTTTTTAAAACATATAATAATTAAAAAAATAATGAATAAAAGAGTAAACTTAATTATCGGCTCAGGTGTATTAGGCGCGTATTTGTCAGCCGAACTTTTAAAAAAGGACGAAAAAGTAATTGTAACTTCAAGGTCACTAAATAAAAAATTTATTAATTATAAATATCTCAAAATTAAACCTAAAATTAAATTTGAAAAACTTAATACTAGTAACAAAAATCAAATTAAAAATATTATTAAAAAATATAAGCCAAATAAAATTTTTTATTTCAGTGGACAAAGCTCCTTAACGAAAAGTATTAAAAGTAAAAAAGAAACACTAAGTTCACATTATGACGGTACTAAAAATTTTTTAGATATTTTAAAAAGTGAAAGATTAGATATTAAATTTTTTAAAGCTAACTCAGGTTATATATTTTCACCACAAAACGGACTTATTCATTTAAATTGTAAATTCTCTTCAAACAACAACCCGTATATAAAAGCTCAGCAAAAAGTATTTAATTTAATGAAAATATATAGAAAATTTGGATTAAATTTATCGAATTTGATATTTATGCAAATTGAGTCTCCATTAAGAAAAAATGATTTTTTTATCAAAAAAGTTTGTTTAGGAGCTAAAAATAAAAAAAAGATTATTGTTGGAAATGTAAATACATTTAGAGATTATTCTTGGATTACTGATGTAGTTAAAGCAATACTACTTACATCTAACTTAAAATCTAAAGATTATATTATTTCAGCAGGACAAAAACTTTCTGGAATTCAAATAATTAAAACAGCTTATAATCTTAATAAATTAGATTATCGAAAATATTTTTCAACTAATAAAAAATTTTTTAGAAAAAAAGAAAATAAATTCTTAATTGGATCAAAAAAAAATTTGTTGTACCTAAAAAATAAATATAATTTTAAATTCAATATTTTTGGTAAAAAATTAATTACAAAAATGTATAAAAGTTTATGAAAACAGGTATCTATTTAAGTTATATTGGCTTGGGTGCAAATTTACTCCATCTTTCCTATTGTCATCAAATTGCTAGAAAACATGGACCAGTAACCATTATAACACTTTGTAAAAATTTAAAAGAAGCATTGGCTGATGATCCGCTAATTCAAGATGTTTATTATTTAGATAAATATCACAAAAAATTTTTGGATATTTTTAATCTTAGTAGGATTCTTAAACAATTTCATTTTCAAAATTTATTAATCTATTATCCTAGTTTAAGGTTATATTTTGCAGCAAAGATGGCTGGCATCCATAACATATGGTCATATAAATCTAAGAATAAAAAAAATTTAAACCTAGTTGTGTCAGCAAAAGAATTAACAAAAAATTTTCTTAAAATTGATAATTGCCTTACTGAAACCACTTTTTTTATTAATAAAGATAGAATTAAAAAAGTTAAAGAGGAATTTAACAGTAATAGTTTTAAAATAGTAATTGGTGCAGGTTCATCTGGTCCAACCACAAGATGGGGATCAAACAATTATGCTAATTTAATAAATAACTTAAATGAACTAGATAATTATTTTTTTTTTATTTTATGCGGTCCAAATGAAAAAGAAATTGAAAATCAGATTTTATCTAAATTAAAGAAAAAAAATTTTTTAACTTTAAGTAGCAAAAGAATATATGATTTAATTCCATACCTTGGTATTTCAGATATGTATGTAGGGAACGATTCATTTGGTTCGCATATTGTTTCACAGTGTGGAAAAAAAAGTATTGTATTTCTTTTAGACGCTCCAAAAGCATATACAGACTACAGCAAGAATTATTACAGAATAGTTCCTGATGGATATACGATTGATGAAATAACGCATGGTACTAATGCAGATCCAAACTCAATTTCAGTAAATCATGTGGTTGAAATAATTAATAAATTGAAAAATTAACTAATATCTTTTAATACAATTTCTTTAGCCTCATTAACTATTGCTGAAAGTCTTGAAGTTTCAGGAGATATATCTGGATGTATTTTTTTTTGAATTTTTTGATAGGCTTTATTTACTACTTCTTTAGTCGGTTTTTTATTTATATCTAAATTTAAAATCTTATATGCTTCAGATATTGATAATGTTGAAGAATTATTATTTTGATATTGATTAAAAGAAAATCTTCCAGAACTTCTCAAAGTTTGAATAAGTCTATAAAGAGAAAGCAATTGTATCAGTGATAAACCTTTAAGTTTTACTAAAGCAAGACTTGCAAGAGTTAATGGTAATGTGAGTAGAAATTTTCCACCAATAGCAAATAAAATTGCTAATAAAGCCAACAATAAAATTGTTACCAGCCTCACTCCTTTTGACATTTTTTTTGGAGAAATATTTGACCACCATCTTAATAAAAAATATAAGATAACCAAAATTACAACTAGATAAATAATAATATTCATATATTTCCTTATTAAATGAAAGTACCACAACTTAAAAAAAAACCAGAGATAAAAACTTGTCACAATATTGATTGGGAAGACAATTACAGCTGGATTCATCAAGATAATATTTTGGAAGTTCTCAAAGATAAAAGCAAGTTAGATCCCGAAGTGAAAAAATATTTAGAAGATGAAAATGCTTACTCAGAGCATCATTTAAAAGATACAAAAGATATCCAAAAAAAATTATTTGATGAGATTAAAGCAAGAATTAAATTAGATGATGAATCTTTGCCCTATAAAGATCACACCTATGAGTATTGGACAAAAACCACAACAAAAGGAAATTATTCAATAAAACTTAGAAAAAAAATTGGTTCAGAGAATATTGAGGAAATATGGAATGGAGATAAAGAAAAAGAAAAACTTAAAACTGAATATTTTGGAGTTGGAGATTTAGAAGTAAGTAACAATGATAAATATCTAGGATACTCTTTAGATCTTAAGGGATCTGAATATTATACAATTTATTTAAGAGATATAAAAACAAACAAAACTATTTCTAAAGAAATTGCAGAAACATCAGGGGGAATAACATTTAGTTTGGATGATAAATATATTTTTTATTCTAAACTTGATAAAAATCATAGAGCAAGAAAAATATACAGGCATAGAATAGGTGATTTTGAAGGTAAAGATGAATTAATATTTGAGGAGAAAAGCGAGGCTTTTACAGTAGGAATTGGAAAAAGTTCAGATGAAAAATTTTTTTTTATAAATACTTCTGACCATAATACTTCAGAGCAATATTACTTTAAATCAGATGAATTAAATCCATCTCCAAAACTTATTATTAAAAGAGAAAGAGGTGTTCTGTATTCTGTTAATTCATGGGATGGTAAATTTTATAATCATACAAATAAAAATGCTGAAGACTTTAAAATTGATATTTGTGACAATTTAGAAAATCAAAATTGGAAAACATATATTCCAGCAAAAGATGAAGTTTTAATTGGTGGATTAACATTTCTTAAAAATTGGATTATTCGTGGTGAAACATCAGATGCACTAGATAAGTTATTTGTCAAAAATATTTCTACAAATATAGAAGAAGAATTAATTTTTTCTGATGAATCTGTTTATGTTCCAGGGGTAAGCTTAACTCAAAAAGATAGAAATACTGATGAAGTTCATTTGGGATACTCATCTCCTAAGACTCCTTCTAGAGTATTTAAATATAATTTAGCAACAAAATCTAAAGAACTTGTTAAAGAACAAGAGATCCCATCTGGTCATAATAAAGATGACTATATTGTTGAGAGAGTTGAGTTTAAATCTCATGACGGAAGAATGGTTCCATTAACAATTACTAGACACAAAAAAACAAAAATTGATGGGTCTGCAAATATTTTATTGTACGGATATGGGTCTTATGGAAATTCTATGTCCCCAAGTTTTTCTTCTACAAGATTAAGTCTTATAAATAGAGATATAATTTGGGCTACAGCTCACATTAGAGGTGGTATGGAAAAAGGTATGAAGTGGTGGAAAGAGGGAAAATTAACAAACAAAAAAAATACTTTTGAAGATTATATTTACGCAGCAAAATATTTGATTGAAAAGAATTATACGTCAAAAGGAAATATTATTGGAATGGGTGGATCAGCTGGAGGATTATTAATGGGAGCTGTAGTAAATCAATCACCTGAATTATTTTTAGGAGTTATTATGGCTGTCCCTTTTTTAGATTCTTTAACAACAAATCTTGATCATTCTTTACCTTTAACTGTGGGAGAATTTGACGAATTTGGAAATGCAAAAGAGAATAAAGAACACTTTGATTATATTTTTTCATATGCTCCATACAACAATATAAAAAAAATGGATTATCCACATATTTTTATTACGACAAGTTTAAGCGATAATAGAGTTTTGTTTGATGAACCTGCAAAGTTCACAGCAAAACTTAGAGAATACAAAACAGATAATAATTTACTTCTTTTAAAAACTGAAATGAATGCTGGTCATGGTGGAAAATCTGGAAGAGATGGCGCAATAGAGGAAATTGCTATTGACTATGCATTTGCATTAAAAATTTCTAAAAAAATTTAGTACATTTTAAATCTTGAAAAAAACAAATTAATTCCCATATCAATTTAGTAGGTCGCCTAATGGGGCTTACATAAATAAACTTGCTTAACAAAGGAGAATATTATGACAAGTAAGGATCTATCTATATTTAACTCACTTAGACCTTTTTCTATTGGTTTTGATGATATGTTCGACCAATTTGAAAATATGTTGGGAAATGGAAATTTGACGATGCAGTCAAATTATCCACCATACAACATCAGAAAGACAGGCAAAGACAACTATGCAATTGAAGTAGCATTAGCTGGCTTTAACAAAAAAGATGTTGAGGTTGAGTTCGAGGACAACTTATTAACAGTTAGAACAAAACAAGTTGATAAATCTGAGGACAGTGATGTTAATGGAGAAATTATTCATAAAGGTATTTCTCAAAGACAATTTGCAAGATCGTTCACTATTGCTGATGACGTAAAAGTAAATGGTGCTGAACTTAAAGACGGTCTTTTAACAATATCTTGTGAAAGAATAATTCCAGAGCATAAAAAAAAGAAGCTTATTGAAATTAAATAAATTTTAAGCCTTACTTGTGGGGATTTCTCCCCACAAGTTTTAATTAATTATTTTTTTGACATAATAGCATTTAAAGCAAATGCTAATAATCCAGCAGGTATAAGTCCAGTTGTTAACAGAAGTTTTAAACTTATTCCAAAATCAGGAATATTTTTCACAAAGTCTGGCAACAATGACATCCCAATTCCAAAAGATAAAGAAAGAGCTAAGATTAGTAAATTTCTTTGATCCATTTCTGCCCTTGAAATTAATTTAATACCAGCAGCTACAATCATACCAAACATAATGATTGCTGCTCCACCTATCACTGACTCTGGCATCGCAGCAATTATTCCACCTAATTTTGGAAATAGTCCCATTAAAACTAAAACCACTCCAGCTATAGTTCCAACATGTCTACTTACAACTCCTGTAAACGCGACTAGTCCAGCATTTTGCGAATAAGATGTATTTGGCATTGCATTAAATATTGCACCAAATGCAGTACCGACACCATCTGCCATAATTCCACCTGATATCTCCTTATCTGTTGCTTCTCGTTTAGCACCACCCATTGTCGTAGCACTTATGTCTCCAATTGTTTCAATTGTTGTAACAACTGACATAAACAACATTAAAATTATTGCACCAGGTACAAAATCAATTCCATATTGAAGTGGCATTGGAAATGCAAACCATGCTGCAGATGCAATTTTGCCGTAGTTAACCATTCCTAGTGCTGCTGCAACTATGAAACCAGCTACTATTCCAATTAAAATTGAAGCTGCAGAAGCCATTCCTTTACCTCTAAGATTAAAAAAGATAGCAACTATAAACACCGAAAAAGCAACTGTTAAATGATTTGCATTTGCAAAAATTTCAGGTTTATTATTCATTAAGTATCCACCTCCGCCAGCATACATAAAACCAACTTTAAGCAAACTAAATCCGATCATTAACACAACTATACCAGTGACTAATGGTGGAAATAGGTGTCTTATTGGTTTTAAAATTTTACCAATAAAAATCTGAAAAATTCCTCCAATGAATGCTGCCGTAAATACTGCACCTAATCCTGCAGCCTTAAATGGTAACATGATAGGTATAAATGCAAAACTTGTTCCTTGAACAATAGGTAATCTTGCACCAATTTCCTTGTATCCAACAGTTTGAATAATTGTTGCAACTCCTGCTACAAACAAAGCCATTTGAATCAAAAATATCTTTTGTTCAGGCGTTTGACCAAAAACTCCAGCCACAATAATAGGAACAGTTATATTACCTGCAAACATTGCAAGTACATGCTGAATTCCTAAAGGTATGGATTTATTTAATGGAAGTTTCTTGTCTGGACTGCTTGTAGAGCCCATTTGTGTTTTTCTTGAAGCCATTTACCCTCCTTATTAAAATGACGTTACAACATTGATCATGAATTAACATAAAAAATAATTTAGAAACAAATATTTCTTAATTTATTGTGATAAAAAAACCTATAATGAGCAGATTCAATTCTACCAGTTAGTTTTAGAAACAACCGTTAGATACAAAGCCTACAACTATATTTTCTGAATTAATTTCAAATCTTCGTTCACAAGGTACAAGGTATTTTTTACTATTATAAACTAGCTCAAAATTTCCTTTAGCATTTTTAAAATCTTCGTCTGGCTTTCCAAGCTCCATTTGAAGTTCACTGGCAGATTTACCAAGAAATTTACTTAATTTTTCGTTTTCTTTTTCTACAATAGCATCAGTTTTTTCTTTAACTGTTTGGCATCCTGATAAAAAAATTACGAGTATTATAAGACTTATGGCTGATTTAAATTTTAACATAAGTTTAAACAAACATTTTTTTTTAATAAATTATTAACTTTAAAGTTGTATAAATAATTTATTTATTATTACTTTTAAGTTTAATTATAGTAACAATTGTGTTCTTTATTTGATTGTTCAAGCATATGAATGAAAAAGCCTTAGAAAAGATACTAAATATATTTTTAAAGGAAGTTTTACCTCTCACTGAGAGTGGTGTTGCTAAAGGTAGTAAAATATTTGGGGCTGCCATAATTAAAAAGAAAGATTTGTCACTTGTAATTGCTGAAACAAATAATGAAATAGAAAATCCATTATGGCATGGTGAGATGCATGCTCTTAAAAAGTTTTATGAATTAGAAGCAAAAACGAGACCCAATGAAAAAGATTGTATATTTTTAAGTTCACATGAACCTTGTAGCATGTGCTTAAGTGCAATCACTTTTTCTGGATTTGATAATTTTTATTATCTGTTTCCATATGCAGCCACAAATGATGATTTTAATATTCCACATGATTTAAATATATTAAAGGAAGTATTTAAAATTAATGATGGAGAATATAATAAAGAAAATTACTATTGGAAAAGTCAAAATATAAATTTACTTATTGAAAATTTACCTCAATTAGAAAAAGAAAAAAAATTGAATCAATTAAACGAAATTAAAAAAAAATATCAAACTTTGTCAAATCAATATCAGGAAAATAAAGATGGAAATTCTATACCATTAAATTAATCAATGAATACAAATCTTAAAATTTCAAATGTAACCAAAATATATCCTGGATGTGTTGCAAACGATAATGTGTCACTCGAATTTAATAGTGGCAAAATTTATGCTCTTCTTGGGGAAAATGGTGCTGGAAAATCTACCCTGGTTAAAATTCTATCTGGAGTCATCATACCTGACGAAGGTAAAATTTATTTAAATGAAATTAATCTAAAGCTTAATTCACCATTAGATGCAAAAAAAAATGATATTGGGATGGTCTTCCAGCATTTTAACCTTTTCGAAACTTTGTCTGTATTTGAAAACTTAATAATAGACTCAGACGAACAAAGAGAAGTTTTAAGAGAAAAAATTGACTCAATTATGAGAAAATATAATTTTTCAATTGATCTTGATATACCTGTTTTAAATCTTTCGGCAGGTCAAAAACAGAAAGTAGAGATAATTAGATGTCTAATAAGGAGTCCAAAAGTTTTAATTATGGATGAACCAACATCTGTTTTAACAGAGCAAGAAACAAGTGAATTATTTCTATCTTTGAAAAAATTTTCAGAAGAAGGGATTTTAATTATTTATATTACTCATAAACTTAAAGAAGTTATGGAGCTTTGCGATGAAGTTGCTGTAATGAGGAGAGGGAAGCTAGTTTCTGTAAGTGAAATAAAGAATGAAAATATTGAATCACTCGCTAACAAAATGGTGGGTCAAAACTTAAAAACTATCAAGAAGAAAAAAGAGAAAAATTCATCAGTTAAATTAATAAATATTACAAATCTTAATTTTATAAGCGAGGATCCATTTGAAACAAATTTGAGTGATATTAATTTTTCGGTTAATCGAGGCGAATGTTTGGGAATTGCTGGTATATCAGGAAACGGCCAAAGTGAATTATTTCAAGTATTAAGTGGTGAAATAATATCAGATAAGAATTCTATAGAATTTAATAAAAATTATATTGGAGATTTAAATCCTCAAGAGAGAAGAGAATATTTGATGGCCTTTTCTCCAGAAGATAGACTTGAGCAAGCTGCTATACCACAAATGGCAATTTATGAAAATGTAGCTCTTAATAATTATAAATCCTCAAACTTTTTTAATAATGGGTTAATCAATGAAAATAAAATTAAAGAGCATTCAAAAAAAATAATTTCGGACTTTAATGTTAACACAGACAACATAGAGTTAAAAAGCCAATTTTTATCTGGAGGTAATCTGCAGAAATTAATTATAGGAAGAGAATTAATCACCTCTCCAGATTTATTAATTTGTTTTAATCCAACTTGGGGGCTAGATGTTGGAGCAATAAATTATATCCATGAAACATTAATTAAAATTAATGAACAAAATAAATCAATCATATTAATATCTACAGATACTGATGAGTTATTAAAATTAAGCGATAAAATTTCAGTAATTCATAAAGGGAAATTATCAAAAATTATGGATGCTGATGAGGTTACCTCTGAAAAACTTGGGATACTAATGGGAGGAGGAAATTGATTAAAATTGTTAAAAGAGATGAGCCTTCAAGAGCTATATTTTTCTTTACACCTGTTTTAGCAATTTTTTTAACCTTGGTAGCAGGAGGTTTAATTTTTTATATTCTAGGTTTTAAACCTTTTGAAGCCCTAAAGTTTTTTTTCATAGTTCCAATTGCAGATAAGTACGGATTCAGTGAATTACTATTAAAAGCGACTCCACTTTGTTTAATAGCAATTGGTTTATCTTTTTGTTTTAAAAGTAATAATTGGAATATTGGAGCAGAAGGTCAATTAACTTTTGGAGCCATAGTATCAGGGGGTGTTGCATTATTATTTTATGAACAAGAAGGATTTTATATTCTTCCGATAGTTATTTTAGCTGGCGCAATTGGTGGTATGCTATATGCCTCTATACCTGCAATTTTAAAAACTTACTTTAATACAAATGAAATTTTAGTAAGTCTTATGTTGGTATATGTTTCAAAATTAATTTTAGATTATCTTGTTGTTGGCCCTTGGAGTAATCCAGAAGGATTTAATTTTCCTGAAACAAGACAGTTCAGTGACTCTGCAAGACTTCCGTTATTATTTGAAGGACTAAGAATTCACGCAGGTATATTTCTAGCTTTAGCTGCAGTAGTTATGAGTTGGTTTATTTTTTATAAAACATATTTGGGGTTCCAAATGAAGGTTTCAGGTTTTAGTTTAAAGACAGCAAAATATGCTGGGTACAAAGGTAAAAAAATGATTATCCTCGTTTTTTTAATAAGTGGTGCTTGCGCAGGTTTAGCAGGAGTTGGGGAAATAACTGGACCTATTGGACAACTTCATAGAGAAGTATCTCCAGATTATGGTTTTACTGCGATAATTGTAGCGTTTTTGGGTCGTTTACATCCTGTTGGAATAATTTTTGCATCTCTAGTTGTTGCAATTACTTATCTAGGTGCAGAAACAGCACAAATATTTATGCAAATTCCGAAATATACTGGTCAAGTTTTTCAAGGAATGATTTTATTTTTTCTTCTTGCTTCTGACTACTTACTTTTTTTTAAATTTAAATTTATAGGTTCAAACAAATGATTATTGATGTAAATTTTGTTGGACTAATAATTGCATCAATAATGGCATCTGCTGTTCCTTTGATACTAGCGTCTTGTGGTGAACTTATTACAGAAAGATCTGGTGTTCTAAACCTTGGTGTTGAGGGAATGATGATCATCGGTGCTATTTCAGGCTTTGCTCTAATGACCGTTACTGGAAGTTTGATTATCGCAGTTTTTGGGGCAATGTTAGCAGGTGTTTTAATTTCAACAATTTTTGCATTTCTTACCCAAACATTAATTACAAATCATGTAGCAACTGGTTTAGCTCTTACTATTTTTGGAATAGGAATTTCTGCAATGATTGGAAAAAACTTTGTTGGTATTCCTGGAAAAGAGTTTCCTGTTATATTTGAGGGTTTAAAGGATACAATACCACTTTTAAGTCCAATATTGTTTGGACATTCAATAGTTTTTTATTTTGCTTTTGTCCTGCCCTTCATAACTAGCTATTTTTTAAAAAAAACAAAAATTGGATTAATTGTAAGAGCTGTAGGAGACTCTCCCGAGTCTGCATCCAACCAAGGTATAAATGTAAAGTTAGTTCGTTACGCTTGTATACTATATGGTGGAGCTATGTGTGGGCTTGCTGGTGCTTATTTGTCAATGATCTATACTCCACAATGGATTGAAAATATGACAGGTGGTAGAGGCTGGATTGCTTTAGCACTAGTTGTTTTTTCTACATGGAACCCAATCAAAATTTTAATTGGTGCAATGATTTTTGGTGGATTAACAATTATTCAATTTCATATGCAAGCAATAGGGGTAAGAATTCCTGTTCAATTCTTAACTGCCCTACCCTATATTGTTACAATAATAGTATTAGTTGTAATTTCTCGTGATAGTAGAAAAATTAGGTTAAGTACTCCAAGTTCTCTAGGTAAATCGTTTTATAAAGACAATTAATTACAAAATACTTATTTTTTTTTAATTTATTTAATTTAAGCTTCGTTTTATTAAAAAATTAAATAGGGGAAATAAATTTATGCATAAATTATTTATTCGTTCTTTCGTCTCTTCTTTAGTTTTTTTGTTTACATTAACTGTAGCTGCAGTAGCAAAAGATGTTAAAGCAGCATTCGTTTATATTGGTCCAACTGGTGACCATGGATGGACGTATCAACATGATGTAGGTAGAAAAGCTGTAGAAGCTGCCGGATTTAAAACAACTTACGTAGAGGGTGTTCCAGAAAGTGCTGATGCTGAAAGAGTACTTAGACAATTAGCTAATTCTGGTCATGATGTTATTTTTACAACTAGTTTTGGATACATGAATCCAACAAACAAAGTTGCAAAAGAGTTTCCAAACGTTAAATTTGAACATGCAACAGGCTACAAAAGAGAGCATCCAAATGTTGCAACATATGCTGCGAGATTCTACGAAGGTAGAGCAATCTTGGGAACAATAGCCGGTTCAATGACAAAATCTAATGTTATCGGTTATGTAGCATCTTTTCCAATTCCAGAAGTAATAAGAGGAATTAATTCATTTACTTTAGCTGCTCAAAAAGTAAATCCAAATATCAAAACCAAGATTGTTTGGGCATTTACTTGGTATGATCCTGGTAAAGAGGCTGAAGCTGCTAAAGCTTTAATTGATCAAGGTGCAGATATTATTGCTCAGCATACTGACAGTACTGCAATTGTACAGATTGCTGAAAAAGCAGGTGTCTATGCATTTGGTCAAGCAAGTGATATGGATAAGTTTGCTCCTAAAGCAGTGTTGACTTCAGTTGAAAATAATTGGGGACCTTACTATGTAGAAAGAGTTAAAGCTGTAGCAAATGGAACATGGAATCAAAAAGATACATGGCATGGTATCGGTGACGGTATGGTTGTTATATCTGATCTTGACTCTGCTATTCCTAGTAATGTCCGATCCAAAGTTAAAAAACTTCAAGCTGATTTGGCATCAGGTAAAGTTCATGCTTTTACTGGACCTATTTACGACCAAAAAGGAAATTTAATGGTTGCCGAAGGTAAAACTGCTGATGATGGAATGCTTGCGGGAATGATGACTTATGTAAAAGGTGTTGAGGGCGATATACCTAAATAAGTTAATAAATCTAAAATTTTAAAAGGCCGGTTTCATAACTGGCCTTTTTTATTTATGGTGTTTCTTTTTTATTTCTTCAATTCTAAGCTCTTCGTAAATTTCAAAAGGTTGTACAATCCAGGGATCTCCTGAAAGTTTATTTGCACAAAAATCTGGTTCAAATGTTGATTTCTTTTTTTTAAATAAAGTTGCAGTTTTTATATCATCAATCTTATCTTTAATAGGTTCATATTTTCTTAACCAATCTATGCTTTTATTAAATGTAATTCCTGTGTCTGATAAATCATCACATAATAGTATTCTGCCACCCATATTAGGTGCAATAGAGCTCATTTCTCTTGAAAATACAATATCACCTTGCTCATCCTCTACACCCTTTCCACTGTAAGACTCCACAGCTAAATAAGCACATTTCAATTTAAAAATTCTACTTAAAACATCTATCATTGGTGCTGCTCCTCGCATAATACCAACTAAGATTGTAGGTTCATATCCACTTTCATGGATTTGAATTGCTAGTTTTTCAACCGTCTGATTGTATTCATTCCAACTAACAATTAATTTTTCTGTCATAATTTTTATATTTAATTATTTAAATAATAAAACCAAAACTGCAAGAACGATAAGTGCGATTATTGAGGAAATTAAGAAATACAACTTATGAATGTTTCTTCCTCTTAAATTGAAATAATGTCTAGCAACTGCTGTAATTACTCCTATTGCAACTACAATTAACCAGTTATACTTATGATAGACCAAGAAACTTGAATGACCCGAAAGCATTATAAACAAAACCAAAAAAGTTGAGTAATTATTGTGAATGGATCTTTGTTTAGCTGCTAAAGATAAGCTCATATCAAATTTTTCACCTCTCTCACTACTACTAATAATATTCATTTGATTAGGTATAATTACTGTAAAAACATTTCCAAACATATTAGTGCCTATAATCAATCCAACACTTAAAATTGCAAATTTTGGACCAAATAATTTAGTCAAACCAAAAGAAACAGCAGTAAGTAAGATAATTGCTATAGAAATAAATAATACATTATTTTCAATCAATTTAGATTTACACAAACGATCATAAACGAACCACGCAACAATCAATGACAAAAGTGAAATAATAATTGCATAACTAGGAGGCATTAACAAAACACGTTTATCAACCATTAATACTCCAGCGTTATAATAATAAATTACAACTAATAGCAACATTCCAGTTACAAAAGTTAAATAACTTTGCCATTTAAAGATTATCAGCCTATTTAAATAATCCTGTGGTGGTGATGTTTTTAATCTAGATAATTTATAAAAAAAACCAGAATGCATCAGGTATCCTTCACCATCGACATCATCACTTGTTATATTTTTATTTAAATTATTGTCTAAGTAATTAAATAAAAAACTGTTACCTACCCATAATATGGCAAACACCACATGGCCCCATCTTAAAATTACTTCTAACCATTTAATAGTATAAGGTAAAAATTCCATCAGTATTTTATTTTATCTACTTTTTTATCCCAAATTTCAAATGCTTTTAGAGCATCTTCTCTAAGCATTTGTGTCATTTTTATCTTTCTATCATCTATTTTTTTGGGAATCTCTAAATAAATAAATGAGTCATCAAAATCTATTTTTTTTGCGTCCTCTCTTGTATTTGCATAATATATTTTATCTAATCTTGACCAATAAATTGCAGAAAGACACATTGGACAAGGTTCACAAGATGTATAAATTTCACAACCTGATAGATCAAAAGTATTTAATTTTTTACAAGCTTCTCGAATTGCTACAACTTCACCATGAGCAGTAGGGTCATTTGAAGAAGTTACTTTATTAGAACCTTCTGCAATAATCTCATTATCCTTGACTATTACACTTCCAAAGGGTCCACCAAATGTATTTGCACTATTTATGGAGAGTTCAATGGCTTTTGCCATAAATTTTTTTTTATCTTCCATTTAGATTTTTTAATTTTTCTTTGATTTTATTAACACTCATTAAGATTCTCTCAGGAGTTGCTGGGGCATTAAGTTCAGGTGCAATTTGATAATTTCCAATCGAAGCAATTGCATCTTTAATTGCATAAAAAACACTCATTGCTAGCATCAACGGTGGTTCACCAGTCGTCTTGGCTTTATTAACAACGTTTTCTTTATTTATACCTTCTTTAAAAATCTCTACATTAAATTTTTTTGGTATATCACTTACTGCAGGTATTTTGTATGTTGATGGGGAAAAGGTTGTAATTTGTCCATTTGACTTCCAATTGAGTTCCTCGATTGTTAACCAGCCTTGCCCTTGCACGAAACCTCCTTCAATCTGACCTAGTTCAAGTGCTGGATTTATTGGTTTTCCAGCATCATGCAAAATATCAACTCTTTCTAATACATTTTCACCAGTTAGTGTGTCTATAGTTACTTCTGAAACTGCTGCACCGTAACAAAAATAATAAAATGGTCTACCTCTAAATTTTTTTTTATCAAAATTAATTTTTGGTGTTGAATAAAAACCTGAAGATGAAAGGGAAATTCTATTTAAATATGCCTCTTGAATAATACTCTTAAATTCAAACTGCCTATTTCCAAATATTATATGTTGATCTTTATAAACTGCTTCCTGGTTATAAATTTTATATTTTTTCTTTATGAATTTTTCTAAATTTAATTTAATTTTTGCTACTGCATTCAGCGCTGCTGCTCCATTTAAATCAGTGGTTGATGAGGCTGCACTTGCTGATGTGTTTGGAACTTTAGATGTATTGGTAGATGAAATATGAACTAAATCATATGGTAATCCCAATGAATTCGCTACCAATTGAGCTATTTTCGTATGTGTTCCTTGACCCATTTCTATACCTCCATGGTTCAAATAAATACTTCCATCTGTATAAATATGAACAAGTGCTCCAGCTTGATTTAAGTGAATTGTTGTAAACGAAATTCCAAATTTCAATGGTGTAATGGCAATGCCTCTCTTTTTAAATTTATTTACTTCATTAAATTTTCTTATATTAGAATATCTTTTCTTATAATTTGATTTATTTTCTAAATTATTAAATAATTCATTAATAACGTTATCCTCAATAGTCATTCCATAATGTGTTACATTCTTTTTGTCTTTTTGATAAAAATTTTTCTTTCTAATTTCAAGTGGGTCTTTTTTTAAATACCTTGAAATATTATCTATAACATTCTCTATTGCCATCATTCCTTGGTTTCCACCAAATCCTCTAAATGCAGTCGAGGTTGGAATATTTGTCTTACATAAATTATTTATCACCTCAATATCTGAAATATAGTATGCATTGTCTATATGAAGCAAAGCTCTTTCGTTTATTGCTGCTGATAAATCAGGTGACATTCCGCAATTTGATGACAAGTTTATTTTTAATCCTTCAATAATTCCTTCATCATTAAAACCAACTTCATACTCAGAAAAAAACTCATGTCTTTTACCAGTTAAAATTATATCGTCATCCCTATCTAGTCTTAATTTTACGGGTTGTCCTGATTTATTAGACAATAACGCACAAATACAAGCAGTCATGAAATTTGTTTCCTTGCCACCAAATCCTCCTCCAATTCTTCTTACTTCAACATTAATTGAATTGCTTTTTTGATTGAACATTTTTGCAATTAATTGTTGTGTCTCTGAAGGATGTTGTGTTGAGCTATAAACTAAAAAGTTATCATCTTCCTTAGGAATTACAAAAGCTGCTTGACCTTCTAAATAAAAGTGTTCCTGACTTCCTGTTGTGAAGTTACCTTTTAAAGTATTTTTAGATATTTTTATTTTTTTTGAAGCATTGCCTCTTTTTATTTTTCTAGGCTTAAATAAGAACTGTTTTTTATTTAAAGCCTCTTTTATTGTAATTACTGGTTTTAAATCTTTATAGGAAACCTTGGCTTTTAACACTGCTTTTCTTGCTAATTCTGTTGTTTCCGCTGCAACTGCAAACAAGGGTTGACCATAAAACTCAACTTTTTTTGTTGGAAAAATAGGGTCTCCATCGAAAACTGGCCCAACATCATTCCTACCAGGAATATCACTGTGTGTAACTACTGAAATAACACCTTTGCTATTTTTTACTTCAGTTAAATCAATTTTTTTAATTATTGCGTGTGCTTTTTTACTTAAACCAATTGCCCCATAAATCGTATTTTTTGGTTCAACAATATCATCAGTATACTCTGCATATCCACTTACATGTTTGTAAGCACTATCGTGTGGTCTTATATCTCCAATAATGTTATCTTTACTCATTTAATTAACTCTAGTTAATTTATTAGAATTTATTTCTATAAAACATTTCATTAATAAATTTTTTGCTATCTCTAATCTGTATTCTTTACTTGCTCTCATGTCTCCAATAGGACTTAAATCTTCCTCTAGATAATTTTTTGCGTGGTCAAATGTGTTGATATTAAGAGGCATATTTTTAAGTACTTTCTCACATGCCTTAGCTCTTTTTGGTACTGCAGCCATACCACCATATGCAATATATGCCTCTCTAATTTGATTATTATTGATTTCAAAATTAAAAGAGCCACAAACAGAAGAAATATCATCATCAAATCTTTTTGAAATTTTAAATGCTTTAAATATATTTTTTTTAAATAATGGGATTTTAATTGATCTTATAAATTCTGTTCTTTTTAGTTTAGTTTTTCTATAATCTAAGAAGAAATTATTAATTGGTATAACTTTTCGTTTATTAAAACTTTCAATTAAGATCTCAGCATTTAAAGACAACAAAATTGGTAATGAATCTCCAATTGGAGATGCTGTAGCAATATTACCTCCTATGGTACCTACATTTCTAATTTGAACAGAACCATATCTCTTCAATACAGAGTAAAAATCTGGATAATATTTTTTTATTTCATTTTCAAACTTAATTAAAGGAGTGGCTGCACCAATTTCTATATAATTTTTATTTATTTTGATAAAATCTAATTCTTTTATCTCTTTTAAATCTACTATAAACGGAATTTCTTTTCTTTCTTTAGTAACTGTTAAAGATAAATCTGTTCCACCTGCAAGAAAATTAAAATTAGAATTATTTTTAATTATATTTTTTAATTCTTTGACGTTTTTAGGAGAGAAGTAAATTTTATTATCTTTTTTAATAAATATATTATTTGGTTTGATGGTTTTTAATAATTTTATAGTTTTATTTTTATTTTTACTAAACTCATCTATCTTACTTATCTTATTTAAACTTTTAGCAGCATCAATAATAGGTCTATAGCCAGTGCAACGACATAAATTTCCTGAAATAGAGTCTGTTATTAATTCGCTATTGTAGCTTTTATTATTCTTGAACATTGAAAACAAAGACATAACAAACCCTGGTGTACAAAATCCACATTGTGAGCCGTGAAATTTAACCATAGCCTCTTGAACTGGATGAAGCTTCCCATCTTTAGAGACTAAATCCTCTACAATCAAAAGTTGTTTACCATTCAAAGATGGAACAAAAGAAATACATGAATTAATTGAACTATATTTTATGTCATTGCTAACTAACTCACCTAAAACAATAGTGCATGCACCACAACCACCTTCTGAGCACCCTTCCTTAGTTCCAGTTTTTTTTAATTCAGTCCTAATATAATTAAGAATTGTTTGGTTTGGATCTGGGTTTTTAATTTCTAAAACTTTATCGTTTAAAAGGAACTTTACTGAATTTGATATCACTTAACTGCCTCTATAAGTAGAATAACTCCAGGGTGATACTAATAAAGGTACATGATAATGTTGTGAGGGATCTGAAATACCAAATCTAATAATTACATCATCCAAGAATGGTACGTCACTCGCTGATGGTGTATTTTTAAAATAATCACCAATGTAAAAAACTAATTCGTATTTACCCTTAACAAAAATATCTCCCTCTGCTAATGGAGAGCTCGCTCTGCCATCATCATTGAGTTTTATTGAAGTTATTTTTTTTCTCTCTGAATTATTTAAATAAAACAACTCAACTAAGATACCTTTTCCAGGTTTGCCTGAATATACATCTAAAACATGAGTTGTTAGCTTTGTCATAAAATTATAGTATCATTTAAATTTCAAACTTAAATAATTTAAAATTATATGAGAACAATAGATAACATTAACCATCTTAACAAGTCTGATTTTTTGTCAATATTTGGTAATGTTTTTGAAAAGACTGAGTCTGTTGCTTTAGAGGCTTTTGAGTCAAAACCATTTAAAAATTTTGAGGATATAATGCTTAAAATGTTAAATATTTACGAAAATTACGAAAAAAATAAAATTTTAGAAATTTTAAATGCTCATCCAGAACTTGCTGTAGCAAAAAAAATGACTTCAGAATCTATATTGGAACAATCTTCAGCGAAATTAGACCAATGTTCTAACGATGAATATGAGGAATTTAAAAAATTAAATTTAGAATATAAAAAAAAGTTTAATTTTCCCTTTATAATTGCGGTAAAAGGTAAAGATAAAAATGAAATTTTGAATAATTTTAGACAAAGAATTCAAAGTGATGTAGAAAGTGAATTCCTTGAAGCAAAAAAACAAGTAAAAAAAATTGCAACCTTTCGTCTAAATGAAATAAATAAAAAATGAAAAAATTTATAAGTGCAAAAATGATTAATTTAGCTGATCCAAGAATTGGATCTAAAATTATATATAAGACTGATGATTTTTTTGCAGCTGCTAATAGAATATTGAAAATTGATCCTCCAGTTTTTAAAGATGGATTATTTGACAAACATGGTAAGTGGATGGATGGATGGGAAACTAGAAGAAGAAGAACAAAAGGTTTTGATTATTTAATTTTAAAACTAGGTAAGCCTGGAAAGATAGTTGATATAGATATTGATACAACACACTTCAATGGAAACCAACCTACCCATGCTTCAGTAGAGGGTTGTTTCAGTAAGAATAAACCAAGCAAAAAAACAAAATGGATTCACTTACTTGGAAAAAAAAGACTTGGACCAAACAGAAACCATAGTTTTAAATCACAAAATAAATCAGTTTTTAATTATATAAAACTGAACATTTTTCCTGATGGTGGGGTTGCAAGACTTAGACTTTATGGAAAAATTGAAATGGAAAAAAACTTTTTAAGTAATAAAAATATTAACTTAACATCTGTTTTAAATGGTGCTTCAATTATTGGTTGTAATAATGAGCACTTTGGCAGAGCTGAAAATATCATAGCTCCTGGTAAAGGAAAAAATATGGGAGATGGTTGGGAAACAAGAAGAAGTAGAGGAAAAAACTTTGATTGGCTTATAATTAAATTTGGAAAACCAGGCTTAATTAAAAGATTGGAGATAGACACTCATCATTTTAAAGGTAATTATCCCGATACTTGCTCAATTCAAACTGCAAATATTTCAAAAGATCTGTCTAATAAATCAATTGTCAATAACTCAAAAAATTGGAAAATTATTGTAAATAAATCCAAACTATCTGCTCATAAAAAACATATTTTCAAAAAGTTCTTAATTAAAAGAAGTAAAGAAAATTATCTAAGAATAAATATCTATCCAGATGGTGGGATTTCAAGAATAAGAGCATTTGGAAATTTTGTGAAATGAATATAATAAAAGCAAAAAAAATAACAAAAAAAAATTTTTCTCAATTTGGTCAATTAATAGATACATCTAAAAAAAATCCTATAAATATTAATGATGGATATGCAAAACGATTTAATGATTTGATAAATATGGATACCTCTAAAAAAAATGGTAAAGCTATCGTTAGTATTTTTAAAGCAAAAAAAAGAAGATTTCCTATGAAAATTGATATGATGGAAAAACATCCTCTAGGAAGCCAAGCCTTTATACCAATGGATGATACAAAATTTTTAGTATTTGTGGCACCGCGGGGTCATAAACCAAATATAAATAAAATCCAATCCTTTGTGGTCCCAAAACAAACTGGAATAAATTACAATGCTGGTATTTGGCACTTTCCATTAATTTCTATGAAAAATATAAATTTTCTTGTTATTGATAGGAAAGGAAAAGGAAACAATCTTGAAATTTATAAATTTAAAAAAGAGAAAATTATTTTAAAAAAATGAAAAAAAAATACCCAAGAGATTTAGTAGGATATGGATCTAAAAATATTAAAGTAAAGTGGCCTGGTAATGCTAGGTTGGCTTTACAATTTGTACTAAATTATGAAGAAGGTGGAGAAAATTGTACTCTGCATGGCGATAAAACTTCAGAGGTATTTTTATCTGAAATTATAGGAGCAAAACCAATTAAAGGTCGACACTTAAATATGGAATCGATTTATGAATATGGATCAAGAAGAGGGTTTTGGAGAATTCATGATTTATTTAAAAAGAAAAAAATACCGCTTACTATTTTTGGTGTTGGGATGGCACTAGAAAGAAATAAAGAAGTTTGTTCGGCCATAAAAAGAGCAAATTATGAAGTTGCTTGTCATGGATGGAGATGGATTGATTATCAAAATGTACCAAAGAAAAAAGAGGAAAATGATATGAAGCTAGCAATAAAATCTATTAAAAAAAATTTTGGTGCTGAACCTGCTGGTTGGTATACAGGAAGATGCAGTGTAAATACTCTAGATTTAGTTATTAAAAATGGAAATTTTTTATACAGCAGTGATACTTATAGTGATGACCTTCCTTATTGGATAAAAAAAGGTAAAAAAAAACAATTAATGATTCCCTATACACTTGATAATAATGATATGAGATTTGCAACTAATCAAGGGTTTAACTCAGGAGAACAGTTTTATAATTATTTAAAAGATAGTTTTGACACTCTTTACGAAGAAGGAAAAACCTCACCAAAAATGATGTCGGTTGGTTTACATTGTAGATTAATCGGCAGACCTGGTAGAATACAATCACTAAAAAAATTTTTAGATTATGTTTTAAAATTTAAAAATATTTGGATTTGTAAAAGAGTAGATATAGCTAAACATTGGATAAAAAATTATAGTTAAATTTTTTTATTGCTCTGCAGCTAAAGAAACATAATGAGCAACAGCCTCTATTTCCTCATCTGACAAAATCCCCTCCATTGCAGGCATTACACCTATTCCATTTTTAACTGCCATAAGAATTGTTTGAACTTGAGGTCTAATTTGATTTAAATTTGGACCAATATCAGCCATTGATCCAGCATCTGAGAGGCTATGACATGCAGCGCAATTGCCAGCCTCAAGGAATACCTCTTTTCCCTTATTAAATAAATCATCAGCATTAGCGTGAACACTTGATGCAAATATTAAAAATAATAGAGTACTACAAAAATTTAAAAATAATTTTTTCACTTAAATTTGGTATCATAATTAAAAAAAATTAAAAAGGAGAATTATGAAAGCATATTGGGTTGCGAACTATACTGAAATAAAAGATACGGAAAGACTAAAAAAATACGCTGTAAAAGCTAAAGAGGCTGTTGAAAAATATTCTGGTAGAATATTAGCAAGAAGTGCAAATAATATTACTCTAGATGGTAGGGAGATGGTTAGAGTTGCACTTGCAGAATTTCCAGATATTGAAAGTGCTAAAAATTGCTATAATTCAGAAGAATATGTAGAAGCTAGAAAACATTTAGAAAACAATGTTATTAGGGAACATATAATATTTGAGGGAATGTAAAATAATTTTTTTTTTAGAAAATAATTTAAATCAATGTATGTCAGAAATAATTTTAAAAAGCGCTAATTCCTGGATAGAAACCAAAAAAAAAGTAGTTTTAGCTACTGTCATAAAAACTTGGGGTTCATCTCCATGCCCTATTGGAAGTAAAATGATTGTCAACGAAAAAGGTGAATTTCTAGGTTCAGTTTCAGGTGGGTGTGTTGAAGCCAATATTATTAATGAATGTTTAGAATTAATTAAAAATAAAAACTCATTTAAAAAAATTCATTTCACTGTACAAGATGAAAGCGCATGGAGTGTTGGTCTTGCATGTGGCGGAGAGTTAACAGTATATATAGAGCAAATTAATTAATGAAAACTGAAATACTTAAAGAAATTATTAAAAGAAATTCATTAAAAGAAGATTTTGCGGTGCTTACAAACTTATCAACTGGTAATAGTGAAATATTCGACTCAAAAAAGTTACCAGGTAAAGAATTTAAAAATTATGAGAATAAAATAAAAAATTTCTATAATTTAAAAAAAAATGGCATAATTGATGGAACACAAATATTTATATTTAATTATATTAAACCGGTAGAAATAATAATTGTAGGTGCAGTTCATATAGCTCAATATTTAATTGATTTATTAAAAAATTTTAATTTTATAGTTACAATTATTGATCCAAGAAAATATTTTACAACTGAACAAAGGTTTCAAAATGTAAAAATTATTAATGAATGGCCAAATAATGCCTTAGAAAAAATTAAAACGAATAAAAATTTTGCATTAATAACTTTAACACACGACCCAAAAATTGATGATCCAGCATTAAGTTATGCTTTAAAAAATAAATTTTTTTACATAGGAGCTTTAGGAAGTAAAAAAACCCACGAAAATAGATGCAAACGATTAAAAGAAGCAGGATTTGGCGAAAAAGAAATTAGATCAATACATGGTCCAATAGGTATAAAATTTGGAGGTAAATCTACTCCTGAAATAGCCTTATCGATTGTCGCCCAATTAGTCTCTGAAACAAATAAAATATTATTGAACTCTAAAAATTAAAAATTAAAATTCATTTAATGAAAAAAGGTTACTGGATAAGTTTATACTCAAAAGTTGAAAATAAAGAAAACTTAAAAAAATATTCAGAAGCTGTAATCCCTGTAATAAAAAATTTTGGTGGAGTACCTCTGATTAGAGGCGGTAATCATAAAGCTTATGAGGGTGATGAATTTATTAGAACAGTCGTATGGGAATTTCCAAGTTATAAAAAAGCAATTGAATGCCATGAATCTGCGGAGTACCAAGCTGGATGGAGTTTAGCTAAAGATACCACGATAAGACATATGCAAGTCATTGAGGGTTTTAATACTGAATAGGTTCAGGATCTATACTTCTCCATAAATACCAAGTCGCAACCGAGCAGTATGGAGAAAATCTATTCTTTAAAAGCGATATAAATTTTTCAGGTGGTAAATATTTTTTTTTATAATTTTTTGATATAGCTCTTAGTAGTCCAATATCTTGAATAGGCCAAATATTTGGTCGGTTATAGGTAAATAACAAAATCATTTCTGCTGACCACCTACCTATCTGTCTTAAATTTGAAAGATATAAGATAGCATCTTCATCGTTCATATTTTTTATAATCTTTGGATTAAAAGTTTTGTCTAAAATTTGCCTTGAAAGACTTTTAATACCTAGAGCCTTTAATCTACTCAACCCACAGCTTTTTAATTGGGCAATTGTTAATTTATTCACATTTTTTGCATTTATTTTGTTTTTACATTTTTTTTTGAATTTAATAAAAACTGCATTAGCAGCTGCAACACTTATCTGTTGACCAATAATACTTTTACATAAGGAATAGAAAACGTCTTTTCTAGATTTTAATATAATCTCTGAAGGAGATTTATATTTTTTTATTAATGCAGACATTACTTTATCTTTTTTTGAAATGTATTTTTTTGCATAATTCCAATAATTTGGCGATTTAGTCATGTCTGGCAACCGATAACTGTTTTTTCAAGGACATTTCTCTTCTAAAAATTATAAATGAAGATAAAATTACTAAGAAAGCTCCCATTAATGTTTTAATAGTGGGTATTTCATCCCAGACTAAATACCCAAATATAATGGCAAATACCAAAGCTAAATATTTTAAAGGACTTACTAAGCTGACTTCTGAATATTTATATGACTGTGATAACCACAAATTAGCAATACCTCCAAGAATACCTATAGATGATAATAAAATAAGATCAATAAACGAGGGCATAATCCACTGTTGATATAATGAAAAAAAACTAAATATCAAAATTGAGAATGAGAAAAAAAAACTAATTAACCAAACTGGCTCAGTTGAAGATAATTTTCTTATAGCTATTGCGACGTATGAAAGTCCTAAACAAAAAATTATTGGATAAATATAATAAATATTTAATGAACTAAAACCTGGTTCACTTATAATTATTATTCCAATAAATCCAACAAAAACTGCTAGCCACCTATAAAAACCAACTTTTTCTTTCAATAAGAATATAGAGAAAATTGTGGTAAAAATTGGCGAGGCAAACGAAATGCTTACCACTGTTGCTAGGGGTAAGTTTCTTAAAGCCACAAATATAGATACGATTGCAATAAGTCCTGCTAAACATCTCTTTATATGAAGAGCTGGTCTTTCAGTTTTATAAAAGTCAAAAAATCTTTCTCTAGGAATTAGAAACAAAATTGGAATAATTCCACAAAAACCCCTAAAAAATAATACTTGTCCAACAGGATAATCATCAGACCATTTAACAATGACGTCCATTAGCGAGAATGCACAAACAGATATAAACATATAGAAAAAGCCTAATTGATTTTTTGAAAACATATGATTAAGTTTAAATTATATAAGGCATTTATCAATGGAAATAGCAATTTTAGGATTAGGATGTTTTTGGGGACCTGAAATAAAGTTTAGTAAAGTTGATGGTATAATAAAAACAGAAGTGGGTTATTGCGGAGGTCATAGTGCTGAAACTAATTATAAAGAAGTTTGTACCGGCACAACAAATCATGCAGAAGTGGTTAAATTAGATTTTGATCCTAAGATTATATCTTATGAAAAAATCCTTGAATATTTTTTTGAAATTCATGACCCTACAACTTTGAATTCCCAAGGACCAGATTTTGGAACTCAGTATAGAAGCGAAATATTTTATTTAAATGATCAGCAGAAAAATATTGCTGAAAAAATGATAGAAAAAGAAAATGTAAAATTATCAGGAAAAGTTGTAACAAAAACTTCTTTAGTTAAAAATTATTGTCCAGCTGAGGAATATCATCAACGATATTTGGAAAAAAGATAAAATGTCCTTAGTCGACACTGACTGGTTAGAAAATAATATTGAAAAAGTAAAAATTATAGACTCATCTTGGCATATGCCTCAAACTAAAAGAAATGGTTTTGAGGAATATGAAGAGGAACATATTCCAAATGCCATTTTTTTTGATTTAGATAAAAATTCTAAATTAGATACTGATTTGCCTCATATGATTACTGATCCTAAATCTTGGGAAAAAATAATGGGTGAAATGGGAATAGAAAATAATGATCTAATTGTAATTTATGATAACTCTGATGTAATTAGTTCTTGTAGATGTTGGTATAATTTAATTTATTATGGACATAATCCAAAACTGGTTCATGTATTAAACGGTGGACTAAGAAAATGGAAAAAAGAAAACAAAGCTACAGATAACCAAAAAGTGACCAATAAAACTTCTAAATATTTATGCAAAGAAAATAATGAACTTGTTAAAAGTAAAAAACAAATTGATGAAAATATTGAAAAAAAAGATTTTAATGTGGTTGATGCAAGAAGCAGAGAAAGATTTGATGGAAAAGTTGCTGAACCTAGAAAAGGTTTAAGAAGTGGCTCAATTAAAAATTCTTTTTGCCTTCCTTTTTCTGAATTAATTAATGAGGACCATACTTTTGTAAGTAAGAACAAAATTAAAGAAAAATTTGACTCCCTTAATTTTGACTCTCAAAAAAATATAGTATTTTCATGTGGTTCAGGAGTAACAGCAAGCGTATTGGCTCTGGCTTATTCTTTAATAAATGATAAATATATGCCGACAATATACGATGGCTCATGGTCAGAGTATGGAAAGATCTAATTAATGAAAACATCTACAAAAGTCACAAGTATAGTAATTATATTTTTTCTTATCATTGCAACTGTAATTATTGGTAGAACAATGATTGGAAATCATTTCAAAAAAAAATTTAGCAAAAGACCTCCTCCAGGAATAATAGTAACTACTACACAAGAAAGAGTTTTTGAAAATATTATCAGTACTTATGGATCAGCAACTCCTATTCGGACTCAATCATTTAAAATTGAAAAATACGAAATACTAAAACCGATAAATTTTAATCAAAAAGTTAAAAAAGGAGACGTAATTGCTGACCTTAAAAATAGAAAAATAATTGCACAATTTGATGGAGTTATCGGAAAAAGAGAGTTTTCTGAAGACATAGAGGTTTCAAAATCTTCTATATTAATCAATCTTGAAGATACTAGCTTAATATATTGCGACGTAGATATTCCTGAAATTTTTGTTCCATTTATTAAGGTTGGTTTACCAGTTGATATAAAGTTCTCTGGATATAAGAATAAAATTTACAATGGTGAGGTTGACTCTTTTGCAAGTAGAATCAGTGAGGACACGAGAGCTTTAGCAACTAGGATTAAGATGGATAACGCCTCTGGAGAAATACTACCAGGATCGTTTCTAGAAATTTCAATTAAGTATGATGTAAGAAATGGTTTAAGTGCACCTGACACAAGTACAATAGTCGAAGGTGAGAATATTTTCATTTACAAGGTTGATGAGAAAAATAAGGTAATAAAAACAAAAGTAACGATAGGTGATAGATATTTGGGTTTTGTAGAAATATTAGATGGATTAAGTAATGGAGATAAAATTGTTGCAGAAGGAACAAAGAAAGTTAGACCAAATTTAACAATAAGACCTATTGAAAAGGGTGCTAAAAAGAAAAAAGAAAATTCTAGCTGGGGTAAAAAAAATAAATCAAAAAAAGCTGAAGAAAAAAAAGGTAAATTTGATTGGCTAAAAAATATATTTAAAAAATCTGAAAAAGAGAAAAAGTAATTAAATGTTTATAACTGAAGTTAGTATTAAACGACCTGTTGTAGCTTGGGTCATGTCATTAATCTTAATAATCTTTGGTATATTTGTTTTTTCTGAGCTACCAGTCCGAGAACTTCCAGATGGTATCCAACCACCAGTTGTTCAAGTTAAAACAGATTACAAATCTGCGTCGGCAGAGATAATTGATGAAGAAATAACTCAAAAACTTGAGGATGTAATAGGTGGTGCAGAGGGTATTAAAAATATCGATTCCAATTCTTTAAATGGAAGTAGTAGAATTGATATACAATTTAATACAGATATAGATTTAGATGATGCTGCTAATGACATTAGAGAAAGAGTAGCGCGTGTTGTAGATAATCTACCAAATGAGGCAAACGCGCCACAGATCTTAAAACAAGCTGCAGGTTTTACAACTACTATGTGGGTAGGTCTTTCTTCTCCGACATGGAGCGATCTAGATCTTGGGGATTATGCTGAAAGATATCTGCTCGATGCATTTTCAAGTGTTCCTAATGTTGGAAGAATTTTAGTTGGTGGATTAAGAGAACTTAGTGTCAGGGTTTGGATAGATCCAATTAAATTAGCTGCCAACAATCTTACAATTCAAGAGGTTGAAAAAGCTTTGAGAAATGAAAATATTAACCTTCCAGCAGGTACATTGGAGGCTAATAATAAAGATTTAACTCTGAATATTGATAAATCTTACACTAACATAGATACAATTAAACAGCTTCCTCTCAGAAAAAATAAAGAAAAAGTGATAATCCTCTCTGATGTTGCAAATGTTGAATTTGGTCCTGTTTCGGAAAAAACTTTATTTACTGCACAAAGAAAAAATTCAGTAAACTTAAAAACTGTAGGAATTGGAATCTACGCTAAAAGTGGAGCCTCAACAGTAGAACTATCTAAACAGATAAAAATTAAAATAAAAGAACTTAATAAATCTTTACCAGATGGATTAAAATTAGAAATAGCATTTAACAGAGCGACTTATATTGGTGCTGCAATTGAAGAGGTATATAAAAGTTTAGTTATTGCATTTATTTTAGTTGTTTTAATTATATATCTTTTCCTCGGTAATCTTAAAGCAGTGATAGTACCTGCGGTAGCTTTGCCTGTTAGTATTATAGGATCATTTCTTGGGTTATATATATTTGATCTGTCAATTAATATCTTTGTACTCTTAAGTTTTATTCTAGCAATTGGAATAATCACAGATGACTCTGTAATTATGACTGATGCTATTTACACAAGGATTGAAAAAGGCGAAACACCGTTAGTTGCAGCTTATAAAGGTTCAAAACAAATTACTTTTGCTATTGTTGCAACAACATTAATTTTGATTGCTGTTTTCTTACCTTTAATTTTTATAAAAGGGATTTCGGGAACATTATTTAAAGAAACAGCTATTGCACTTTCTTTTTCTATAGTCGTCTCATCTTTTGTTGCTTTAACTTTGTCTCCAATGCTTGGTAGTAAGTTTTTAAATAAGAAAGAAAAAATTAATTTCTTTGTTAAAAAATTTAATAATGGATTTAAATCTTTTACTAAATTTTATATAGATTCACTTGGCTATTGGATAAATAAACAAAAGACTATTTCAATATTTATTATCTTAATTATAGCTGCATCTGGTTATCTTTTTAGTTTTTCAAAAAAAGAGTTATTGCCGATGGAAGATAGGGGTGCTTATTTAATAATAGGGTCAACAGATGAAGGTAGTTCATTTGAGTATACTCAAGAAAAAGCACAAATAATTGAAGGTAGAATTTTAAATTTGTTACAAGCTGAGAACAGTCCTTACGAAAGACTCATAATGAGGGTCCCAGGTTTTGGAAAATCAGCAACAACTTACAATACATTCATTATAATTGCTTTATTAGATGAATGGAAAAATAGAGAAAAAGATAGTCAAACAATTCTTAGAGAGGCAATCGGACAAGTGGTTTCTGTTCCTGAGACTTTTGCATTTCCAATTTCACCTCAATCAATAAGAGTATCTAGCTATAATAAGCCAGTTCAGATGGTTATATATGGATCTAATTATGAGGAATTAGAGGAAATTCAAAACAATGTTTTGAGAGAATTGAGAAAAAACAGAAGTATGTTCCGAATTGAAAGTGATTATACAAAAAACAAACCTGAAGTTAAATTAATTACGAACAAAAATAGAGCAAATGATCTGGGTGTTTCAACAGAAAATATAGGTAAAACTTTAGAAACTCTTTATGGTGGTAAAAGAGTAACAACTTTTAGTAAAGAAGGAAGAGAATACCCAATTATTTTACAACAATATTTAGTAGACAGAAGAGATAAAGATGGTTTATCAAAAATTTTTGTTAGATCTGAAACAACAGATAAACTTGTATCTGTAGCAAGTTTAGTTGAATTTAAAGAAAAAGGTACCGCTGAAGCTCTTCCAAGATATAACCGTCAAAGAGCTGTTACAATTTCTGCTGCGCTTGCAGAAGATTATACTTTAACTGAAGCGATTAAATACTTAGAAGATATAATGATAAAAGTTGCACCTCAAAATCAAATTACCTGGAAAGGAAAATCAGAGGAATTAAAGGAAACAACAAACGAAATATACTTAATTTTTGCACTAGCTTTATTAACTGCTTATTTGGTTATGGCAGCAACATTTAATTCATTTATTCATCCATTTATAATCATTTTAACCGTCCCTTTAGCAGTATTTGGAGGTCTAGTTTTCATTTTGTTTTTAAACAGTTCAGTAAATATATTCTCTCAAATTGCATTGATTATACTTATTGGTATCTCTACAAAGAACAGTATTTTAATTGTAGACTATACTAACCAAATAAGAACTACTGGCGTTAAAATTCAGGATGCAATTATTAAAGCATGTCAGCTTAGAATTCGGCCAATTATAATGACATCTTTAAGTACAATGATAGCAATGCTTCCATTGGTTATAGGAAATATTGGCCCTGGAGCAGGTGAAGGTTCTAGATTAGCTGTGGGTTCTACAATTTTAGGAGGAATGATTATTTCAACCTTCTTTACTTTATATGTAACTCCAACAATGTATTTAGCTCTTGCAAAAAATACTAAGCGTATTGATGCAGTTGATATAGAATTAAAAAAACAATTAAATTAAAAAATAATATATTTTGACGTTGATAAAGAATTTTTACATTCTGATAGTTGTTGTTTATAGATATTTGATTGTTTCTCAACTCTTTTGGCTAAATTAATAACTTTTTTATTATTTTTATAATTTTTATAATTACCCCACCCTTCATGATAAGCAATATACTGCTTGAAAGCGTCATTCTTTGAAATTTTTAAAATTTTTTCAGTTTTATTTGTATACCAACCAATAAAATCTACACTATCTTTAAATCTTGTTCTTGTTGCAAATTTGTTTCCAGTTTCTTCCTTATATTGCTTCCATGTTCCTTTTACTGCTTGTGAATACCCAAAAGAACTTGATGGTCTTTTATAAGGAACAACTTTAAATATTTTTTGTCTTGGAGGTTTCGCAAACCTATTAAAATTAGATTCCATATTTATAATAGCAAGTTGTAAATAAATTGGAGTGCCCCATTTTTTTTCAGTTTTTTTTGCATTTTTATACCAAAGATACCTTTCATCAAATATTGAGCAACTATTTGATGTATTTTCTGGAATAGACGAACATCCTGAAATAAAAACTATTAAAATAAATAAATAACTAATTTTTAAAATTTTCATTGTTTTTAAAAAAATAAAATAAAATTATAGCTATAATTACACCTACTAAATTTCCAAATAAATCTGGAAATTCAAAACTTCTATCAGGTATAAAGTATTGTAGTGCTTCAAGTACAATAGATAAAAATATTAAGTAAATACTTAAAATATTGAATTGATTATTTTTTCGGTAGGTTAGAAAACCAATAACTGAAAGAACTATATATGCATACAAATGATTTGTTGAAACAATAAAATTTGCAGTAATCTGAGGCTGAATTTTACAATCGTTGTAAATATAACAGCCAAGTAAACTACCTGGGAACAAAGACAAAACAATTAAAATGATATTACACAAGAAAAAAATAATTTTATATTTCGAAAAATAATTAATCATTAATAATATAGTTTTATTTATCAAATTGATTTAAAAGATAAACAAATGAGTTATTTAATTTTAGTAAGACACGGCCAAAGTTTATGGAATCTTGAAAAGAAATTTACTGGATGGGTTGATATAGATCTGACTGAAAATGGGAAATTAGAGGCAAAAAAAGCTGGTAAATTAATAAAACAAGAAAAAATTGAAGTTAATCTGTATTACTCGTCTTTTCAATTAAGAGCTAAAAATACTTTAAAAATTATACAGGAAGAATTACAAGATTTTAAAGAGGTAAAGAGTGCATGGGAATTAAACGAAAGACATTACGGAGCTCTGACAGGATTAAATAAAGATGAAATGAAAAAAAAACTTGGAGAGGAAAAAGTTCATCAATTTAGACGTTCTTGGGATCTTAGACCAGACCCTTTAGATAGAAAAAATCCATATCACCCAATTAATATTGAAACATACAAAGAAATTCCTTTAGAAAAAATACCTGACACCGAATCACTAAAAGATACATATGAAA
>CACNXU010000009.1 GCA_902624585.1 uncultured Pelagibacteraceae bacterium
TTAACCAAGTTTGTGGATCTGGATTAAGATCTGTTGTATCGGGATATCAATCAATTAAGTTAGGAGAAAACCAAATTGTAATTGCAGGTGGTCAAGAAAATATGTCTAGAGCAACCCATGCAATTTATTATAGAGAAGATAAAAAATTTTCTGAAAATAAATTAGTAGATACAATGATAAAAGATGGTCTGCTAGACTCATTTAATGATTATCATATGGGTGTCACAGCTGAGAATGTTGCTGAAAAATATAAAATTTCTAGAGAAGAACAAGATAATTTTTCTTTAAACTCTCAGAAAAAAACAGAAAAAGCTTATAGTGAAAATAAATTTAGAGATGAGCTGATAAAATTACAAATTGAAGATGGTGATAAAAAATTTATTTTTGAAAAAGATGAACATTTTAGAGAAAATTTAAGTATAGATGATTTAAAAAAATTAAAAACAGTATTTAAAGAAAATGGGACTGTAACACCTGGAAATTCCTCAGGTATAAATGATGGTGCTGCGGCCTTAGTTTTAATGTCTAGAGAGCAAGCTGATAAAAAATCTTTAGAATCAATGGCCAAAATTGTATCTTGGGCTACTTGCGGGGTTGAGCCTTCATTAATGGGACTAGGACCCATACCTTCAATTCAAGAGGCTTTATCTAAGGCGAATTGGAAAATAGATGAAGTAGATTTATTTGAAATTAATGAGGCTTTTGCAGCACAAAGTATTGCAGTAATTAAAGAATTAAAGATCTCTGAACAAAAAGTTAATGTTAATGGAGGAGCAATTGCTTTAGGTCATCCGATAGGAGCTTCTGGGGCAAGAATTTTGGTCACACTTGTCCATGAAATGATCAAGCAAGATAAAAAAAAAGGTTGTGCGGCACTCTGTATTGGTGGTGGTATGGGAATAGCTATGTGTCTTGAGAGAAGCTAAAAAGCTTAATAATCATTTATTTTTTTATTTTTTGTACAATAAAATTATAAGATTAACGAAAAAACCTTATTAATGTGATAAAATAAAAATCCAATAATGTTTTTTTGGGTATATAAAACTTTTTAAAAATGAGCAAAAAATTACTTGTTCCTGACATTGGTGACTTTGAAAATGTTGAGGTTATAGAGATACTTGTAAAACCTGGTGATCAAATTAAAGAAAATGATCCAATAGTTACAATTGAAAGTGACAAATCAAGTGTTGAAATCCCTTCTACAATTGCTGGAAAAGTAGATAGCTTAGCAATTAAAGTTGGTGATAAAGTTTCTAAAGGTGATTTATTAATTAATCTTACATCTTCATCAAAAACGTCATCAGAAAGCACTCTTCCAAAAGATACAGAAAATATAATTAAACAAGCCGAAGAAGCAATGGCTGAAAATAAAGGAGAAAAAAATATTATATCTGAACCTATAATAGAAAAAAAACAATCCACAATTCAAGTAGTTAATGGTGCTGATATTGATCCACTTGAAACCCAAGATTGGTTGGAGTCTTTATCTGCAGTTATTTCGAAAGATGGAAATCAAAGAGCTCATTTTTTAATTAAAGAATTAATAAATAAAGCTTATCGTGAAGGAGCAAATATTCCTTATACTCAAAATACACCTTACATTAATACAATACCTCCTGAGGCTGAAGTAAAGTCTAGTGGTGATCAAAATATTGAGAGAAGAATTAGATCATTAATTAGATGGAATGCAGCGGCAATGGTAGTTAGAGCAAATAAAAAATATCCTGAGCTTGGTGGACACATTGGAACATTTGCATCTGCAGCAACATTATATGATGTTGGTATGAACCATTTTTGGAGAGCAAAAAATAATAAATTTGGTGGAGATTTAATTTATTTTCAAGGACATAGTGCTCCAGGAATGTATGCAAGGGCCTTCTTAGAAGGTAGATTAAATGAAAAACAATTAGATAGTTTTAGACAAGAGGTAAATCCTGGAGGTCTGTCTTCATATCCACATCCATGGCTGATGCCTAAATTTTGGCAGTTCCCTACAGTATCAATGGGGTTAGGTCCTATGCTTGCCATTTATCAAGCTAGATACATGAAATATTTAATAAATAGAGGTTTAATTAAGGATGAAGGAAGAAAGGTTTGGGCTTTTTTAGGTGATGGCGAGATGGACGAGCCTGAGTCAATGGGAGCTATTGGATTAGCTGCGAGAGAAAATTTAGATAATTTAATATTTGTAATTAACTGTAATCTTCAAAGATTAGATGGTCCAGTAAGAGGTAACGGAAAAATTATTCAGGAGCTTGAAGGAAGTTTCAGAGGATCTGGCTGGAATGTATTAAAAGTTATTTGGGGATCATATTGGGACTCATTAATTGCAAATGACAAAACTGGTCATTTAGTAAAAGCCATGAATGAGACAGTCGATGGCGAATATCAGGCAATGAAAGCAAGAGATGGTGCATATGTACGAGAAAAATTTTTTGGAAAATATCCTGAAACTCTTGAATTAGTATCGAGTATGTCTGATACAGATATTTGGAGACTTAATAGAGGCGGTCATGATCCTCACAAAGTTTTTGCTGCATATGATAAAGCAACTAAACATCAGGGTAGCCCAACAGTAATTATTGCAAAAACCATTAAAGGTTATGGAATGGGAAAATCAGGAGAAAGTGTGAATACCACTCATCAAACCAAAAAATTAGATGTTGATGATTTGATGTATTATAGAGATCGATTTGATGTTCCCTTAACAGATGAACAAGTGAGAAATATAGAATACTTTAGACCCGATGAGAAGTCTCCAGAAATAAAATATATTAAAGATAGAAGAATTAAATTAGGTGGATATTTACCTGAGCGTTCAACTTTTGCTAAACCGATCAAAGCGCCTTCAAAGGAAATTTTTGATTTCATGAAAGTATCGACTGGTGAAAAAGAAATGTCCACTACTATGGCTTTAGTAAGAATGTTGACAAATTTATTAAGAGATAAAAATATATCTCCTAGACTGGTACCTATCATTCCTGATGAAGCAAGAACATTTGGAATGGAAGGATTTTTTCAAAAAATAGGAATTTACGCTCATGAAGGACAAAAATATGAACCTGAAGATGCGGCTCAATTAAGTTCTTATAGAGAGGATAAAAGTGGTCAAGTTTTAGAGGAAGGCATAAACGAAGCTGGTGCCATGTCTTCATGGATTGCTGCTGCAACTGCATATACTAATCATGATATCGAAATGATTCCTATTTATATATTTTATTCTATGTTTGGATTTCAAAGAGTAGGAGATTTAGCCTGGGCAGCTGGAGATAGTCAAGCTAGAGGATTTTTGGTGGGTGCAACTGCTGGAAGAACAACACTAGCTGGAGAAGGCTTACAACACCAGGATGGACATAGTCACTTGATTGCATCGACTATTCCAAACTGTGTTACTTATGACCCTACATTTCATTATGAATTAGCTGTCATTTTTAGAGAAGGCTTGAGAAGAATGCATGAGAAAAATGAGAATGTTTTTTATTATATTACAACAATGAATGAAAACTATTCACATCCAGAAATGCCAAAAGATAAGAACTGTGAGGAAGGTATTCTAAGAGGCATGTATAAAATCAAAGAATTTAATAAACATAAAAAAACCAAAATTCAACTTTTAGGATCAGGCACAATCTTAAGAGAAATGATTTCAGCTGCAGAGACTTTGCAAAACGATTATCAAATTGATAGTGAGATATGGAGTGTAACAAGTTTTAATGAATTAAGAAAAGATGGAATGGAAGTTGAAAGGTATAATCTTTTAAACCCTGATAAAGAACCAAAAAAATCTTATGTTGAGCAATGTTTAGGTAAGACTGAGGGCCCAATAATGGCTGCATCTGATTATATGAGAATGAATTCAGATCAAATCAGACCTTATACTAATAAAAGCTTTTATTCATTAGGAGCAGATGGTTTTGGAAGAAGTGATACAAGAAAAAATTTAAGAAAATTTTTTGAGGTAGATAAAGAACATTTGGTAGCATATGGTTTAAGTGTATTAGCAAAAGAACAGCTTATAGCCTCTAAACACGCAAAAGATGCAATTAGGAAGTATAATATTGATACTAACAAACCAATGCCAACAAAATTATAATGTCAGAAATCGAGATTAAAGTACCTAATATTGGAGATTTTAAAGATGTTGAAGTTATTGAGGTGCTAGTTAATGAAGGCCAATCAATTAAAAAAAATGATGCCTTAATAACAATTGAAAGTGATAAATCAAGCGTAGAAATACCATCCAATCTAGATGGTAAAATTAAAAATTTAAAAATAAAAGTAGGAGATAAAGTTTCAGAGGGTGACTTAATTTTGACTATAGAAAGTACCTTAGAAGTTAAAAAGGAAGACGATGAAGAAAAACCAAAAATTGAAAAAGAATTTAAAAAAATTGAAGTAAAAAAACCTGAAATCCAGGAAAGAGTTTTTTCTAAAAATAATATTTCAGATATTACATCTGCAAGTCCAAAAGCCAGAAAATTTGCTAGAGAACTTGGTGTAAATATTAATCAGGTATCTGGAAGTCAAAAAGATGGTAGAATTGTTGAAGATGATATTAAAAAATTTGTCTTCTCAAATTCAAAAAATGATCTTGTAGTAAAAGATAGTAGACCAGATAAAATAAAAAACGAATTTGAACATTCTGATTTTGGTGAAATAGAAGTTGAAGATATACCTAGAGTTAAAAAATTATCCTCAAAATATCTTACAAATTCATGGACAACAATTCCTCATGTTACGAATCACGATGAAGCAGATATAACGGAGATGGAAAGTTTTAGAAGTTCTTTAAGAGATATGTATACAGGAGAAAAAATTAAAATTACACCTCTTGCATTTATAATTAAAGCTTTAGTTGCATCTCTGAAGAAATTTCCTAGTTTTAATTCATCTATTGACGAAATTGAAACTGGAAAAATGACCTTAAAAAAATATTACCATATCGGGATAGCGGTTGATACACCAAATGGCTTAATGGTTCCAAAAATAAGAAATGCAAATAACAAAAAAATTTCTCTGATAAGCAAAGAATTAAAAGAGGTAAGTGAACTTTGTAGAAATTTAAAAATTGATAAAAAAGAATTGTTTGGTGGCTCAATGACGATTACGAGTTTAGGCGGTATAGGAGGCTCATTTTTTACTCCTATAATTAATTATCCTGAAGTTGCTATATTAGGAGTAGGTAGATCTGAAAAAAAACAAATTTTTTTGAATGGAAAGTTTCAAACTAGAACTATGTTGCCAATTTCTTTGTCTTATGATCATAGAATTATTGACGGAGCTGAAGCAGCTAGGTTTAATAATGATTTAAAAGAGAACTTAGGCAAGAATTTTGCTTATAAACTGGCTGTTTAATCAATAATGTCTAAATCCATTTCCTTATTTAGTGCTTTATTGTGTACTTTCATTTGGGGCACAACTTTTATTGCTCAAGATACTGGTATGGACAATATTGGACCTTTCACATTTAATGCTGTGAGATTTTTTGTCGGTTTTTTAGCCATAACACCGCTTTTGATTTTATTTGAATTAAAGAATTTTAAATCAGAATTTAAATTAGATAAAAAAACATTTGTAATTTACTCATTATTAATAGGAATTTCTTTATTTTTAGGATCTGCATTACAACAGGTTGCTTTGCTATATACAGATGTTGCTAATGCTGCTTTCTTTACAATTTTTTATGTACCTATGGTGCCAATAATCATTTTTTTATTTGGAAAAAAATCAATGCACTGGAGTGTTTGGCCTTCAGTAGTTTTATGTTTAATTGGAGGATATCTATTAACTAATTTCTATGATGCTACAGTAAGACTTGGTGATACTTTAGTTGTTCTAGGAGCTTTATTTTGGAGTACACATATAATTTTTACTGGAATTATAATAACAAAATATAATCTTCCTCTTACTTTAGGAGCAGTGCAAACTTTAATAGTAGCCATACTTTCTTTTATAATTGGAATTATTTATGAAGAATTTATTTTAAATAACATTTTAATGGAAATTTATTCAATTTTATATGCAGGTATATTATCTGGAGGATTTGCATTTGTATTACAAATTTATGCACAACGAAATATTACTCCAGCACCTGCAGCTATTGTTTTCTCACTTGAAGGTGTATTTGCTACTATAGCTGCATGGTTTATTTTAAATCAAATTTTAGATATAAATAACTTACTTGGATGTTTTTTTATTTTATGTGGAGTTCTCTTATCTCAATTATTACCTTTAGTTAAAAAGAAATATACTTAATAAATTAGACTAAATAAGATTAAAGCAATTATAATCCTATAAATTACAAATGCGTTCATTGAGAATCTATTTATATAAATTAAAAAGAATTTAACCGTTAAGAAAGAAAAAATAAAAGAGGATATAATTGCTATAATTATAAGGTAGTTGAATTCTATTGTTTGTTCTAAAATATCTGCAAAACTTAAAAAACTAGCTCCTATCAAAGCTGGTATGGAAAGCAAAAAAGATATTTTACTTGAGTCCACTCTATTAAATTTTAAAATTCTTGCTGCTGTTATTGTAATTCCTGCCCTACTCACTCCAGGCACAAGTGAAAAAATTTGAAAAATACCTATAAATATAATTGACTGAAAGTTTAAATTTGAAGAGATTTTTTTATCAAATCGGCTTTTATCTGAGATATATAAAACAATCGCAAAAACTAAAGTAGCCCATGCAATAATTTCTATATTTCTTAAATGGTAAATTATTTCAGTCCTATAAAATACGTAGCCAACAATTATTAAAGGAATAGATCCGAGTATAATTAAGCTTAAAAGTCTTTTATTTTTTCTAGCATCAAATAGTTCATTCCTAAAAAAATATATTATTGCTATAAGAGATCCCAAATGAAGACTGATATCAATAAGAAGAGAACTGGATTTAAATTCATACAGTGTGGATACCAAAATTAAATGGGCAGAAGAACTAACGGGTAAAAATTCAGAAATACCTTGAATTGCAGAAAGAATGATAATTTCAATAATATTTTGAAGCATCAACTCTTCGTAGCCTAAAAAAATGGCATTTCAAACACTTCGATTTATACATATTAGGTATGCAAATTATAAAATGTCTATATTTGACGGTATTTATGAGATAAAATAGGTCATAACAATTGACCTAAATAATTCTTTTACTAATAAAAACAATGTATATTTTGCCGTAACTTATAAAAAAAAATGACTGATAAAATGCTAAAATTTGTTGAAATAGGTCAACAAACTCCACCTAAAAGAGGAGTCGAAATTCGTAAAGACGACTTCAAAGAGATTTATGACGAATTTATTAATCGAAAAGCTCAAGAACAATCTAGTAGATGCTCTCAATGTGGTGTCCCATTTTGTCAGGTTCATTGTCCTTTAAGTAATAATATTCCAGATTGGCTTAAATTAACCGCAGAAGGCAGATTGAAGGAAGCTTACGAATTATCTCAAAGCACAAATAATATGCCTGAAGTATGTGGAAGAATATGTCCTCAAGATAGACTATGTGAAGGAAATTGTGTAATTGAACAGTCAGGTCACGGCACGGTAACCATTGGTTCAATGGAAAAATATATAACTGACAACGCATGGGCTCAAGGTTGGGTTAAGCCAATTTCAGTAAAATTTGAGAAAGATCAGAGTGTTGGCATTATTGGAGCTGGACCAGCTGGACTAGCGGCAGCAGAGCAATTAAGAAAAAATGGATATAAAATAACTGTTTATGACAGATATGATCGAGCGGGTGGTTTATTAATTTATGGAATACCAAGTTTTAAATTAGAAAAGCATGTAGTTGAGAGAAGAACTAAACTTTTAAAGGATGGTGGCATCGAATTCGTTCAAAATTTTGAGGTAGGTAAAGATGCAACTTTAGATCAATTAAGAAAAAAACACGATGCAATTCTTATAGCAACTGGAGTTTATAAACCAAGAGAGATTGAATTACCTGGAAATGATTTAGATAATATTTTTCCAGCAATGGAATTTTTAACTGCTTCAAATAAAAAAGGTTTAGGAGATAAAGTTGAATTATTTGATAAAGGAATTTTAAATGCTGAAGGTAAAGACGTTGTAGTAATTGGTGGTGGAGATACAGCAATGGATTGTGTAAGAACATCAGTTAGACAAAAAGCAAAATCAGTAAAATGTCTATACAGAAGGGATAAAGAGAATATGCCTGGTTCATCAAGAGAGGTTGCAAATGCTGAAGAAGAAGGTGTTGAATTTGTTTGGTTATCAAGCCCTAAAGAGTTTAAAGGAAAAAATAAAGTTGAAAATTTAATTGTCGACCAAATTCAATTAGGTGAACCAGATGATTCAGGAAGAAGGAAGCCTGAGGTAAAAGAAGGTTCTGAATATGAGATCAAAGCTGATATGGTAATTAAAGCGCTTGGTTTTGATCCAGAAAATTTACCAAATTTGTTTGATGCTAAAGAACTCCAAGTAACTAAATGGGGCACAATTAAAACTGACTTTGACACTATGGAAACAAACCTAAAAGGAGTATTTGCTGCTGGTGATATTGTAAGAGGAGCATCATTAGTTGTTTGGGCTATCAAAGACGGAAGAGATGCTGCAGCTGCGATAAAAGTTCATTTAGAAGAAATGGAAATTAAAAAATCAAAAGTAGCTTAATGAAAAATTATAATAAAAATTTAAATTTACTCACTAGAAATCACGTTTATTCAAAAGAAATGGAACATGATGCATGCGGAGTTGGTGCGATTGTTTCTACTGAGGGAAAAAAATCAAGAATTATTGTTGAATATGGAATAGAAGCTTTAAAAGCTGTATGGCATAGAGGAGCTGTAGATGCTGATGGAAAAACTGGAGATGGAGCTGGGATTCATCTAGAAATTCCAAAAGATTTTTTTATAGAAAAAATTGAGGTGACTGGTCATGATTATGACAATTCCGAGATATGTGTTGGAATGATTTTTCTTCCAAGAAATGATTATTCAGCACAGGAAAGTTGTAAAACTATAGTTGAAAGTGAATTAACTAAAAATAATTTTAGTATCTATGGTTGGAGACAGGTTCCAGTTAATCCTAAAATTTTAGGACAAAAAGCATTACAAACAATGCCAGAAATTATGCAAGTTCTATTTAAATCTAATGATAAAAATTTGCTTGATAAAGACCTGGAGAGAAAGATTTATGAGACTAGAAAAAAGATTGAGAATAAAGCATTTCAATTATCTTTAAATAATTTCTATATTTGCTCTATAAGTTCAAAGTCAATAATCTATAAGGGCTTATATTTAGCTGAGGGTATCTCTGACTTTTATCTAGATCTTAAAGATAAAAGGTTTGAGTCAAGATATGCAATTTTTCATCAAAGATTTTCAACAAACACTGCTCCAAGCTGGAGTCTGGCTCAACCATTTAGAGCAATTGCACATAATGGTGAAATAAACACTTACAAGGGAAATAAAAATTGGATGCGTGTTCATGAGCAAGAAATGAGCAGTCCATTATTTGAGAGTGTAGAAAATTTAAAACCTGTTATACAAAAAGGCGTATCAGACTCTGCTGCACTAGATAATGTTTTTGAATTACTAAATAAATCTGGAAAACCTGCACCTTTAGCAAAACTTATGCTGGTCCCAGACGCATGGTCTAAGAAAAATAAGACACTACCAAGAAATCATCAACAATTATTCAATTTTTTAAATAGCACAATGGAACCTTGGGATGGACCAGCAGCGATAGCAGCAACTGATAATGAATGGGTAATTGCTGCAAATGATAGAAACGGTTTGCGTCCACTTAGATATGCAATAACTAAAGACAAACTTCTTTTCGCAGGTTCTGAAACTGGTATGATAGAATTAAATGAGAAGAAAATTGTTTCCAAAGGTAGATTAGGGCCTGGTGAAATTATAGGAGTGAGAATTGAAAAAGGAAAAGTATTTTCAAATAAAGATATTAAGGATTATCTAGCAAAAGAATTTAAGCATTTTAATTCTCAAATTATAGATTTAGACGAAAAGTTACGTATTTCCAATGAGAAAAATAGTTTTGAAGGGGAAGCATTAAGACGAAGACAATATACATTTGGAATAAGTCTTGAAGATTTAGAGTTAATTTTGCATCCTATGGCAGAGGACGCTAAAGAGGCAACTGGCTCAATGGGTGACGATACACCTCTAGCAGTTTTATCTGACAAATATAGGCCACTTTATCATTTTTTTAGACAGAATTTCAGTCAAGTAACTAATCCACCAATAGACTCTCTCAGAGAAAACAAAGTAATGAGTCTTAAAACTCGTTTTGGTAATTTAGGAAATATTTTAGATTTTGATAAATTAACTAAGGAAAATATTTATGTTTTAAATAGTCCAGTTTTATCAAACTCCCAATTCGATAAATTTATTAATTTTTTTGGTAAAAACTCATTAAAAATAGATTGTACTTTTTCTAGTGATGAAAATTTATCAGTAGCTATTAAAAGAATTGAAAAAGAGGCTGAAATAGCAGTTAGACAAGGTGTTACTCAATTAATTTTGAGTGATAAAGATTTATCAGAGAATAAATTACCTATACCAATGCTTTTAAGTGTTGGCGCAATAAATACTTTTTTAATTAATAAAAAACTAAGAGGATATGTTTCAATTAATGCCCAATCTGGAGAAGCTCTAGATACACATTCATTTGCTACGCTCATAGGTGTTGGTGCAACAACAGTTAATCCATACTTGGCTTTTGATAGTTTATATCATAGGCACAAAAAAAAATTATTTGGTCAGTTTAGTTTTGATGATTGTGTTGAGAGATATATAAAATCTGTAAATGCTGGACTCCTAAAAATAATGTCAAAAATGGGTATTTCAGTTTTAAGTTCATACAGAGGAGGATGCAATTTTGAAACTGTGGGTTTAAGTCGAACAATTGTAAGTGATTATTTTCCAGGAGTTGTATCAAAGATCTCTGGAATAGGTCTTACTGGTATTGAAAAAAAAATAAGAGCAATACATAAGGAAGCTTTTGAAAGTTCAGAAACTGTTTTACCAATAGGTGGTATATATAGGTATCGAAAAAATGGTGAGACACATCAATATCAAGGAAGGCTCATTCATTTACTACAAAGTGCTGTTGGCTCAAATTCATACAATGCATATAAAAAATATGCTGAAGGAATTTATAATTTACCTCCAATAAATTTAAGAGATTTAATTAATTTTAGAAAAAAGAAATTAGGACCATCTATTAATTTAAATGAAGTAGAGCCTATTCAAAATATACTAAAAAGATTTGGAAGTGGAAGCATGTCTCATGGAGCATTATCTAAAGAAGCTCATGAGACTTTAGCGATGGGCATGAATAGAATTAAAGGTGCATCTTGTAGCGGGGAAGGCGGTGAGGATGAGGAAAGATTTAAAATTATGAAAAATGGAGATAGTGCAAATTCTAGAGTTAAACAAATAGCCTCAGCCAGATTTGGAGTCACAATCAATTATTTGAATAACTGTAATGAAATAGAAATAAAAATTGCTCAAGGAGCAAAACCAGGAGAAGGTGGTCAACTACCTGGTTTTAAGGTAACAGAGGAGATAGCAAAATTAAGACATTCAACACCTGGAGTTACTTTAATATCTCCACCCCCTCACCATGATATTTATTCTATAGAAGATTTGGCCCAATTAATCTATGATTTAAAGCAGATAAATCCTAAAGCTCGTATTGGGGTAAAATTAGTTGCATCCTCTGGAGTTGGTACTATTGCAGCAGGTGTTGCTAAAGCAGAGGCTGATATAATACTAATTTCTGGACACAATGGTGGAACTGGAGCAACTCCGCAAACAAGTGTTAAATATGTAGGTATACCCTGGGAGATGGGACTAACTGAGGCTAATCAAGTATTAACATTAAACAATCTAAGACACAAAGTCACTTTAAGAACAGATGGTGGAATTAAAACAGGTAGGGATGTTGTTATCGCAGCAATGATGGGTGCTGAGGAGTATGGTGTTGCAACAACAGCTTTAGTAGCTATGGGATGCATAATGGTTAGGCAGTGTCATTCAAATACATGTCCTGTTGGGGTTTGTACTCAAGACGAAAAATTAAGAGAGAAATTTACTGGAACACCAGATAAAGTTGTTAACTTATTTACTTTCATAGCGTCTGAAGTTCGAGAAATACTTGCTGAATTGGGTTTTAAGTCCTTAAACGATATAATTGGAAGAACAGATTTGTTAATGCAAGTTAACAAGGCATCCCCTAATCTAGATGATTTAGATTTAAATCCATTGTTTGTTCAAGCTGACCCGGGAGATAACAAAAGATATTGTGAAAATACAGAAATCAATAAGGTTCCTGATACTTTGGATCAAGAAATTTGGCCTGAAATTGAAAGTGCTTTGAATAGTTCACAAAAAATTGAAAAAGAATATTTAATTAAAAATACTAATAGAGCAGTAGGAACTAGAATTTCTCATCACCTTTATAAAAAGTATGGTTATGAAAAGTTAGATGAAAATTATTTGACACTGAATTTTAAGGGATCAGCTGGACAATCTTTTGGTGCTTTTTCTACAAAAGGTTTGAAGCTTGTGCTTAAAGGAGATGCTAATGATTATGTAGGTAAAGGCTTATCAGGTGCAACTATTGCAATAAAACTCTCAGAGGAGAGTAATTTAACTTCGAATGAAAATACTATTATAGGAAATACTGTTTTATACGGAGCTACATCTGGAAAACTTTTTGCAGCTGGTCTAGCTGGAGATAGATTTGCTGTAAGAAATTCTGGAGCTACTACAGTTATTGAAGGGTGTGATTCTAATGGATGTGAATATATGACTGGAGGTACAGTCGTAATATTAGGTGAGGTAGGAGATAATTTCGCTGCTGGTATGACCGGTGGAATGGCATTTATTTATGATAAAACTCAACAATTTGAAAAAAAAGTAAATCCAGCCTCAGTAGTATGGCAAAATATTGAGACGAGTTATTGGAAAGGATTTTTAAAAAAATTAGTTACCGAACACCTAAATGAAACTGGCTCAGAATTATCAAGAAAAATAATTAAAAATTTTGAAGAAGAAATAAATAATTTTGTTCAAGTTTGTCCTAAAGAAATGTTAAATAAATTAGAAAATCCAATCAGTTTCAAAAAAGAAGAAAAAAAAGTCAGCTAAATAAATAGTTTAAGTTCTTTTAAAATAATTTTTAACCATTTTTTACTTGATAAGCTATGATCACCTTTTTTTATAATATTTAACTTTTTATTAGCTATTGGAAATAATTTTAAAACTTTTCTTGAATAAGAAACAGGTACAACATTATCTTTTTCACCGTGCATCATAGTTACCCTTATATTTGAATTAATTTTTTTATTTAAAACTTTGTTTTTTCTTCCATCTTTTATTAATTGGTATGTTATTGGATATTCATAATCCCCATGTTTTAAATGGTAAACACCTTCGTTTATAGTTTCTTCTTTCATTTTTTTTGTAAACTTTTTCCACATTAAGTTTTCTAAAAATTCAGGAGCTGCTCCTATTCCTAAAAATCCTATAATTTGTTTTTTGAAAATTTTAAATTGATTAAGTGATATCCATGCGCCCATACTTGATCCAATTAAAATAAAGTTTCTTTTTTTTACATATTTTCTAATTAAAAATGATGTTTCTTTACTCCATTTTGAAATATTTCCATTAATAAATTTACCAGAAGATTTTCCATGACCAGAATATTCTAATGCTAAAAAACTTATTTTATTTTTTTTAGCAAAATTTAAAAAAGCATTAGGTTTTTCTCCCTCAAGATCTGACATGAAACCATGTAAAAAAACTATAAATTGAGTATTTTTGAAAAGTTTTAAAATATATCTAATTTTCTTTGTATTTGATATTTTTTGAAATCTGAAATGTGCCATAATCGTTTATATGTTTTGTCTAATAATATATAATCATATCAAATGTCATCTAATTTAAAAGTTTTACAGGTAATACCAAAATTAGGTTATGGAGGAGCAGAAACTGGTTGTTTTGATATTGCCCATTACTTACCAGAAAATAATTGCAAATCTTTTATAGTTACAAGTGGTGGTGAGTTACTCAAATTTGTTGATAAAAAAAAAGTAAAAATTTTTAGACTTCCCGTGCAAAGTAAAAATCCATTATTAATATTTTTAAATGCTATATTCTTAATTGGGATAATAATTTTTAATAATATATCAATAGTACATGCCAGAAGTAGAGCCCCTGCATGGTCATGTCTTATAGCAACTAAATTAACTGGTAGAAAATTTGTGACAACTTTTCACGGAACTTATAATTTTAAAAGTAATTTAAAAAAGATTTATAATTCAGTAATGACAAGAGCAGACTTAATTATTGCTGGATCTAATTTTATATTTTCTCATATCAAAAAAAATTATTCTAAATATCTTAGTGATAAAAAAAAATTAATGGTAATATTTAGAGGAATAAATGTTGATTATTTTGATCCAACCACAAAGCTTGAAGCAGATGAAAAAAAATTACTTAAAAAGTGGGATATAGAAAAAGACAAAAAAATAATACTTCTTCCTGGAAGATTAACTTCATGGAAGGGACAGGAAGTTTTTATTGAAGCAATTAACTTAGTAAATATTGAGCTAGGATATGAAGCCTTTTATGCTGTTATTCTTGGTAGCGATCAAGGAAGAGAATTATACAAAAAAAAATTAATCAGACTTGTAGAGCAATACAGACTTTTAAAACAAATTAGATTTATAGACCATTGTAAAGATATGGCTTTAGCTTACAAAGTTTCTGATATAATAGTTTCAGCTTCAACAGAACCAGAGGCTTTTGGTCGAGTAGCTGTTGAAGCACAATCTATGGAAAAACCAATTATTGCAAGTAATATAGGCGGTTCTAATGAGACAATAATTGACGAAAAAACTGGTTTCTTGTACGAAGCTGGTAATGCAAAAGCACTAAGTCAAAAAATTTTAAGAACTCTTAATTCTGGTGAAATTGTATTAAAATCTATCGGTATTGAAGGTAGAAAAAATATTATTAAAAAATTTAATGTTGAAAAAATGTGCTTTTCTACTTATTCAGAGTATAAAAGATTATTATATTAAATGCCTACTATTAAATTGCCAGATGGAAATAGCATTGATTTCCCAAAAAAAATAACAGGATTAGAAATAGCTGAAAAAATAAGTAAGTCTTTAGCAAAACAAGCACTTGTAATGAGTGTGGATGGTGAATTAAAAGATTTATATTTTGAAATTGAAAGTGACTCTTCAGTAAAAATTTTTACTGCAAAAGATAAAGAAGGTCTTGAAGTGATTAGGCATGATGCAGCACATATTATGGCTATGGCTGTCCAAGAATTATACCCTGGTACTCAGGTGACTATTGGACCAGTAATTGAAAATGGTTTTTATTACGATTTTGCTAGAAAAGAGCCTTTTACAAAAGATGATCTTAAAAATATTGAAAAAAGAATGTCAGAAATAATTGATAGAGACGTAAAAACAAGAAGGGAAGTTTGGGAAAGAGAAAAGGCAATAAAACATTTTATAAAAATTGGTGAAAAATATAAAGCTGAGATAATAGAAAGCATTCCAAAAACTGAGGAACTCTCAATATATCATCATGGAGATACTTGGCATGATTTATGCAGAGGTCCACATTTGATATCTTCTGGTAAGATAGGTAAAGCCTTTAAATTGATGAAAGTTTCAGGAGCTTATTGGAGAGGAAATTCTAATAACGAAATGCTTCAAAGAATTTATGGAACAGGTTGGGCAACTCAGAGAGAATTAGATGACTATCTAAAAAGAATTGAAGAGGCAGAAAAAAGAGATCATAGAAAACTTGGAAAAGAAATGGATTTATTCCATTTCAGAGAGGAAAGTCCAGGTGTAGTTTTTTGGCACGAGAAAGGTTGGTCTTTATTTCAAAAATTAATTAATTATATGAGAAACAAACAGGACGCTGCTGGGTATAAAGAGGTAAATACTCCAGAGATATTAGACAGACAATTATGGGAAAAATCTGGGCATTGGGAAAAATATGGAGAAAATATGTATACCTCAGAAACTCCTGATGAAAAAGTTTTTGCAATTAAACCTATGAATTGTCCTGGACATATTCAGGTATTTAATCAAGGATTAAAAAGTTATAGGGATCTTCCCTTACGCGTTACAGAATTCGGAAAAGTTCATAGATATGAACCATCAGGAGCATTACATGGGCTTCTAAGAGTAAGAGCGTTTACACAAGATGATGCTCACATTTTTTGTTCTGAAGATCAAATTACCAGTGAATGTTTAGAGGTAACTAATTTGATTTTAGAAATTTATAAAGATTTAGGATTTGAAAATGTAATTCTTAAATATGCTGACAGACCAGAAGTAAGAGTTGGTGGAGATGATGTTTGGGACAAAGCAGAAGCATCTTTGCTTGAAGCTGTTAAAGCATCTAAGTTAGAATATAGTATAAACAAAGGTGAGGGTGCATTTTATGGACCAAAAATTGAATTTGTATTAAGAGATGCTATTGGTAGAGATTGGCAGTGTGGGACTTTACAAGTTGATTTTAATTTACCTGGTAGATTAGATGCTTCTTATATCGATAAGGATGGAATGAAAAAAATACCAGTTATGTTACATAGAGCATTATTTGGTTCTTTAGAAAGATTTATTGGAATTCTTATAGAAAATTATGCAGGTAAATTTCCTTTTTGGATATCTCCCCTGCAGACAATGGTAATTCCTATTTCGGAAGATTTTAATAATTATGCAATTAAAGTATCTAAAAAAATTAAAAATGTTGGTATAAGTTCATCAGTTGATCTAAAAAATAATAACTTAAATTATAAAATTAGAGATCATTCTTTAGCAAAAATACCACTTTTATTAATTTGTGGTAAAAAAGAAGTTGACTCCAATTCAGTAACGATTAGAAGATTAGATTCTAATAAACAAGAAAATATGGGTATTGATCAATTCTTAAAAACTTTCTCTGCTTTAAATAAAGCATCATCAAATTAAGTGGCAGATTTCAAACAAAATTATTTTCAAAGAAGGACTAAGGACAGAGGTCCAAGATCTAATAATAGAATTTCCTCACCAGATGTTCAAGTCATTGCAAATGATGGTGAGAATCTTGGTATCATAAACACTAATGAGGCAATTTCAATGGCGAAAAATCAAGGATTGGATTTAATTGAAATAGCACCAAACGTAAATCCACCAGTTTGCAAAATCATGGACATGGGTAAATACAAATATGATGCTCAAAAAAAAGCAAATCTTGCTAAGAAGAAACAAAAAATTGTCTCTTTAAAAGAAATTAAAATGCGACCTGTTACAGAAACTCATGATTATGAATTTAAAGTCAAAAATGCAAAAAAATTTATAGCGAAAGGAGATAAAGTTAAATTTACAATTAGATTTAAAGGTAGAGAGCTTCAACATTCTCACTTAGGAAATGAGCTTATGGGTAAAATTAAAGAAGATATGAAGGATATCGGTAAGGTAGAGTTGCATCCCAAGTTTGATGGTAAGCAAATGATTATGGTAATTCAGCCTTTATAAGCCTTAAAAGAGGTTGTAAAATTATACCTTTCTTTGTATAAGTCCGCAGAAAAATGCCAAAATTAAAAACAAAAAGCTCAGCAAAAAAAAGATTTAAAATATCTGCTAAAGGTAAAGTTATTTCTGCTCAAGCAGGTAAAAGACATGGTATGATCAAAAGAACGAATTCACAAATAAGAAAACTAAGAGGCACAACAACATTGTCCAAACAAGATGGAAAAATTGTTAAATCATACATGCCTTACAGTTTAAGGGGTTAATAATGTCAAGAGTTAAAAGAGGTGTAACTAGTAAAGCTAAACATAAAAAAGTTTTAAAAGCTGTAAAGGGTCAATGGGGTAGAAGAAAAAATACCATTAGAGTTGCTAAGCAAGCTATGGAAAAATCCATGCAATACGCCTACAGAGACAGAAGAAATAGAAAAAGAGATTTTAAATCATTGTGGATACAGAGAATCAATGCTGGAGTTAGAGCTGAAGGCTTAACTTACTCAAAATTTATCAATGGATTAAGTAAATGTGGTATTGTAATAGATAGAAAAATACTTGCTGAAATTGCTTACGATAGCCCAGAAGCATTCAAAACAATTGTACAAAAAGCTCAATCAGCTTTAAATTAATCTTCGCTATTGTTTTTATTTCTTAAGGAAATAATCTACTAATATGTCAGAGATAAAAAATATTAGAGATCAGTTTATATCAAAGCTAAAAAATGATTTAAGCATTGATCAAATAAATGAAATCAAAACTGAGCTATTTGGTAAAAATGGTTTAATTTCATCAAAATTTAAAACAATAGGTTCAATTTCAGAGAGTGATAGAAAAAAATTTGCATCAGATTTAAATCAAGTTAAAGACGAACTCCAGAATTTGATAATCTCTAAAATTAGTGAGATAGAAGGAAAAAAAATAAACGAAAAATTAGAAAAGGAAAAAATTGATATAACATTACCTGAAAGACCATTCGTTAGAGGAAAAGTCCATCCAGTATCACAAACTATTGATGAAATTTCATCTATTTTCTCTGAAATAGGATTTAGTGTTGAGGAAGGCCCTGATATAGAAAATGAATATAACAACTTTACTGCTTTAAACACACCTGACAATCATCCAGCAAGAGATATGCATGATACATTTTACTTAGATGAAAACAAAGAGGTTTTGTTACGAACTCATACTTCACCAGTTCAAATAAGAACTATGCTAAAAGGCAAACCTCCATTTAAGATCATTGCTCCTGGTAGAACTTATAGATCTGATAGTGATCAAACACACTCACCAATGTTTCATCAAGTAGAAGGTTTGCATATCGACACAAATATTAATATGGGGCATTTGAAAGGATGCTTGAATTATTTTATTAAAGAATTTTTTGAAGTCGAAAAAATTAAAATGAGATTTAGACCTAGTCATTTTCCATTCACCGAACCATCTGCAGAAGTTGATATTGGTTATGAAATAAAAGATGGCAAAATAATTATTGGAGAAGGAGATAAGTGGCTTGAAATTTTAGGCTGTGGCATGGTGCATCCTAATGTTTTAAAAAATGTAAAAGTAGATCCTTCTAAATATCAAGGATATGCCTTTGGCATAGGTATAGACCGATTAGCAATGCTTAAATACGGCATCAATGATTTAAGAGCGTTTTTTGATTGTGATTACAGATGGCTAAATCATTTTGGTTTTGATCCACTTGATGTTCCATCAAATTATAGAGGTTTAAGCAGATGAAGATTACATATGATTGGTTAAAAGATCATTTAAAAACAAATGCTAAAGAAGATAAACTTCTTGAGAAACTTACAAACATAGGTCTTGAGGTTGAGAGTATAGAAAATTTATCAGAGGGATTAGATTTATTTAAGGTAGCAAAAATTATAAAAATAGAAAAACATCCCAATGCAGACAGACTTAAAGTTTGTGATGTTGATGCTGGTGACAAAAAAATTAAAAAAGTTGTTTGTGGTGCTGCTAATGCAAGAGAGGGCCTTCTTACTATATATGCTCCACCAGGCGCAATAATCCCTCAGAACAAAACTAAACTTGTTGTTGCTAAAATAAGAGATGTTACATCCTATGGAATGCTTTGTTCCGAATCTGAATTGAATTTATCAGACGAAAGTGATGGAATTACGGAACTGTCTTCATCCAAATATGCAAAAAGTATTGGAAAAAGTTTTTTTCCTAAATCAAGTTCTAGTGTTATCGATTTGTCAATTACACCAAATAGACCAGACTGTCTTGGAGTTCGGGGGATAGCGAGAGATCTATCAGCCGCAGGTTTTGGAAATTTAAAACCAGAAAAAGATAAAAAAATTAAATCTAATAAAAAACAGACTTTAAAAGTAAAAATAAAAAAAGAAAAAAATCAAGGCTGTTTGTCTTTTGGCAGTTGTTTGATAACTAATGTCAAAAATATAGAAAGTCCTCAATGGCTAAAAGATAAATTAATTTCTATAGGCCAAAAACCAATATCTGCAATTGTAGATATTACAAATTATGTCATGATTGATATTAATCGTCCTTTGCACGCATATGATGCTGATAAAATTGATAAGGGAATAATTGTTAGAAATTCAAAATTAGGAGAAGAATTTACTGCTCTAGATAATAAAAATTATAAACTAGATGATGGAATGTGTGTAATAAGTGATAACAAAGGTGTCTTAGGCCTCGGAGGAATTATTGGAGGAACAAGATCTGGCACAGAGTTAGATACAAAAAATGTTTTATTAGAATCTGCTTATTTTGATCCAAGATCAATTAGAAAAACTGCCAAAAAATTGAATATTGATACAGATGCTAAATTTAGATTTGAAAGAGGTATTGATCAGTTATCTATTGAAGTTGGATTAAATAAAGCCGCTTTTTTAATTAAGGAAATTTGCGGTGGTGAAATTAGTAAAATAGATGTTCAAAAAATTGAGTCTTATAAAAACAAAGTTATAAAATTTGAACCTAAAACGTTTGAAAAAATTACTGGTTTTAAAATTTCAACCAACGAAATGATTAACATTTTAGAAAAACTTGGTTTTAAATTAAAAAAAGAAAAAAAATTCTTAAAATTATCAGTTCCATCTTGGAGACCAGATATTATTCAAGAAATTGATATAGTTGAGGAAATTGTAAGAATTAGTGGCTATGAAAAAATAAAAATAGAAAACCCTATTAAAGAAAGGTCACAAAATACTTTAAATCCAACTCAAAAGTTATTTCATTTTCTTCAAAGAGCAGTGGCATCTAAAGGGTATCTGGAGGCTATTACTTGGTCTTTTACAGACTCTAAATATAATGATCACTTTAAAGAGACCAGTAAAGAAATAAAAATTGTAAATCCAATTAGCTCTGAACTGGGATTATTAAGAAATTCTATTTTTTCAAATTTAGTGATGTATATGAGCAAAAACTTAGATAGGGGAATTAAAGATTTATCAATATTTGAAATAGGACCAATATTTTATGGTTCACAACCTGGAGCTCAAAATACAGTTGTTTGTGGTTTGTCGGCTGGGAAAAAATCTAGACTTTCATGGATTGAAAAAGAGAGAAATATAGATGTTTTTGATATCAAAAGGGACGTTATACAAACTCTAGTTGAAGCTGGTTACGATTCAGAAAAATTTTATATTGATGATGAAAGCCCTAGTTATTATCATCCAGGAAAATCAGGAAGAATATTTTTAAATAAGGGAAAAGATAAGGTAGCTGCTTCTTTTGGTGAAATTCATCCAAACATTATCAAAACACTAGATATTAAAACAGATTCTTTAGTAGGATTTGAAATATTTTTAGATAATTTAAAACTACCAAAAAAATCTTTAAAACATCAAAAACCAAAATATTCAGTATCTGACTTTCAAAAATCCGAAAGAGATTTTGCATTTATTGTTGATAAAAAAATAAGTGTGCAAGATTTAGTGATTGTAATATCAAATATTGATAAAAATTTAATTTCAAATGTAAAAGTTTTTGACGTATACGAAGGAGATAACATTCCTGAAAATCAAAAATCAATTGCTATCAGTGTAACAATTCAATCACTGGAAAAAACTCTAACGGATAATGATTTAGAAAAAATTAATAATTTGATAATAGAAACAGTTGAAAATAAAACTGGTGCTAAAATCCGTTCCTAAAAAAATAATGAGTACAATTGATAATATAAGAAATTTTGCAATCATTGCGCATATTGATCATGGAAAATCTACTATAGCTGATAGAATTATTCATAGTTGCGGCGGATTAACTGAAAGAGAGATGAAAGCTCAAGTTTTGGACTCTATGGATATTGAGCGTGAAAGAGGAATTACAATTAAAGCTCAAACTGTAAAATTAAATTACAAAGCTAAAAATGGAAAAGATTATGTTTTAAATATTATTGATACCCCAGGCCATGTGGATTTCAGTTATGAAGTTAGTAGATCATTATATGCATGTGAAGGTTCAATTTTAATTGTAGATAGTACTCAAGGTGTAGAAGCTCAAACTTTAGCAAATGTTTACCAAGCTTTAGATACTAACCATGAGATAGTACCAGTTTTAAATAAGGTTGATTTACCTGCATCAGATTTAGATAGAACAAAAAAACAAATTGAGGAAGTTATAGGAATTGATACCGAAAATGCAATTCCGTGTTCAGGTAAAACTGGAGAAGGAATAGAAGATATTTTAGAGCAAATTATTACAACGTTACCAGCTCCAAAAGGAGAAAGTTCTGCAGATCTAAAATGTTTATTAGTTGATAGTTGGTATGATACCTATCTAGGTGTGGTGATTTTAGTGAGAGTGATAGATGGCAAACTTTCAAAACATATGAAAATAAAAATGATGTCTACTAATCAGGAGTATATTGTTGAAAAAGTTGGGGTTTTTACACCAAAGCCAGTAGACATAAACGAACTAAAAACAGGTGAAATTGGATTTATTACAACAGGAATTAAAGTTTTGTCTGAAACAAAAGTTGGAGATACGATTTGTGATGCTTCAAAACCATTAAAAGAGGCATTGCCTGGATTCAAACCAAGCAAACCGGTTGTCTTCTGTGGTCTGTTTCCTGTAGATAGTTCTGAGTTTCAAAAACTAAAAGATGGTTTAGCTAAATTGCAATTAAATGATGCAAGTTTTTCATTTGAACCAGAGTCATCATCTGCTTTAGGTTTAGGTTTTAGATGTGGATATTTAGGATTACTTCATTTAGAAATTGTAACCGAGAGATTAGAAAGAGAATTTGATGTTAATTTACTAACAACGACACCTGGAGTTGTTTATAAGGTCCATCTCAATAGTGGAAAAATAATTGATTTACAAAATCCATCAAGTTTACCAGACCCAACTCTAATAAAATATATTGAGGAGCCTTGGATCAAAGCAACAGTAATTACACCTGATCAATATTTAGGTTCTATTATTAAAATGTGTCAGGATAAAAGAGGTATACAAACAAATTTAAGTTATTCAGGAAATAGAGCTGTAGTAAATTATGAGTTACCATTGAATGAAGTTGTTTTTGATTTCAATGATAGACTAAAATCTATGACTAGTGGCTATGCTAGTTTTGATTATGAAATCATTGAACACAGAGAAGGTGATTTGGTAAAACTTGGTATTCTTGTAAATGGAGAACCAGTTGATGCTTTAGCAATGATGATACATAAAGATTTTGCACAAAAAACCGGCAGAGAAGTTTGTGAAAAATTAAAAGATTTAATACCTCGACACAACTTTATGATACCAGTTCAAGCCGCAATAGGAGGTAAAATTATTGCAAGAGAAACAATTAAAGGTTTTAAAAAAGATGTCTTAACTAAAATACATGGCGGTGGTGCTACAGATAGAAAAAGAAAGCTTTTAGAGAAACAAAAGAAGGGTAAAGCTCGATCAAAGCAATTTGGAAGAGTTGAGATACCCCAAGAGGCTTTTATTGGTGTTTTAAAAATTAGCAAAGAGAAATAGTTATTTTTCTAAAGATTTAATATTTATAAATTTATTTGAAAGTTTACTATTATTTTTTTTTATCTCATTAAAAAAATTCCAAGCTAAGACAATAATTGGATTTTTATTTGATTTAATTTTTTTTTTTGAAACAACTGGTATTTTTACTCCTGGAATAAATTTACCATGTTTTAATTGGTTATCTTCAATAATAAATTTTAATTCCTTTTTAATATTAAAATAATTCAATGCTGTTGTTGCTTTTGCTGGTGCTCCATAACCTATTAAAGTAGGATATTTTTTTTTCAAATTAGTAATATTTTCTAAAACTTTATTTCTAAGTTTTTCAACTTTTTTTCCAAATTCTAAATACGTTGAAATTTTTTTCAATCCAAACTTTTCTTCTTTTTTAAGTATTTTAAACACAGAGCTTTCAATTTTAATATTTTTTTCTTGAGATAGGTAAACTCTTATGGATCCCCCATGAGTCTTTATTTCCTCAACATCAAATATTGTTAATTGTAATTTATTGAAAAAAGTATTTAAAGAAGTTAAAGACCAATAATTTGTATGTTCATGGTAAATGTTATCAAAAGTCAAATCATTTATTGTTTTAAGTAAATATTGAACTTCAATTACTATAATGCCATCTGGTTTCAGTAATCTTTTCATAGACTCTGCCATGAGTTTCAAATCATCAGCATGTGCAAATACGTTTGAAGCTAACAAAAGATCAGCTCCATTTTTAACTGGGTTAAGAGCTTTGTCGTTCAAATATCCATGAAATGTATTTATTCCATTTTTATTAGCTATTTCAGCTAAATTTTTGGCAGGCTCTATTCCTTGAATATTTTTAAATCCTAAATCTAAAAAAGGCTTTAAACCTACACCATCATTACTACCTACATCTATAATGTATGAATTTTTTTCTAAATTAAATTTTTTTATATATTTTTTTGCAGCTGATGCAAAATGATTTCTAAAAGTTATAGATGTAGAAGAAGTATACAAGTAATTATCAAACATTTTATGACTATCAATTGCCACAGATAATTGACAATTAAAACAATCTTCACAAACATTTAATTCCAAAGGGTATTCTTCATATTTTTCATTAATATTATTTAAAAGATTATTTGCCAATGGTTGATATCCTAGCGATAATACTCTTTTCAGTTTCAAAGACCCACAACATCTACAATTTAATTTATAAACTGACTGAAGAAGCTCCTTTTCATTATCATTTACAAATTTATGGGGAATCGTGTGTGTAATGCCATAATTTTTATGTTCCCTCTCCCCTCTAACTAAATTTAAAAATATAGTATCTTTTGTGAATACCATAGTATGAGCTACATTAGGTTGTGTGACAATCATTTCTCCTTCATTAACTAAATGGGTTATTTTTTTTGATTTATCATCTAAAAGGTCTTTATATATGCTTATAAATTGACCTTTAATTACTAAGCATTTTTGTTCTTGAACAGGATGAAAATGATTGGCTCTCATTGTACCTTTTTTTGACTCGATATAACCAATCATGTTTATGGGCTCGGGTAAATCGTAATTACTAATTTTACCTCTTTCATCTATGAAATCTCTAACACCTGAAAAAGTGTACTCTAAATTCTTATCGAATTTTTCAAAAGACCATTTTTCAATCATTTCTTTAATACATGTTTCTAGATCATAAAGAAATTCAAAACCTGTACTAAGAATTTTCTTATTTGAAAGCGTGTATCCTTTGTTTGGAATTTCATCATTTGTTTCAATTAATTTTAATTTTGGATTTATTTTTTTACATATTTTTGCAACTTCTTTAACAGTTGTGTTTTCTTTTGTTAGATTATAAATCCCGTTTTTAAAATTATTACTCTCTTCAACAAATTTAAAACATCTTGCGACATCTATAAGTGGAACCAAACTTTTTAATTGTTTCCCTCCTCCAAAAAGTTTTATTTTCCCATTTTGGGATGCTATTTTTGAGAACAAATTTGGCATTATATTTATTCTCATTGTGTCAGTAGAAAATCCATATACTGAACCCAATCTAAAAATCGCGTATTTTTTTCCAGATTTGATAATTTGGTTTTCATTTTTAACTTTACTTGAGGAATAGCTCAAAAAAGTGCTTGTTTTTTCTTTTTCATTTATATTTTTTTTTTGTTTTTTTAATCCTTCAAAAACCACATGAGTAGATGGAAAAACTATAGTGGCCTGATTGTTCATTGATGCCAAAATATTCGAGGTTCCTTGAATAGCCACTTTTTCGGTTAATGTATCTCTCTCCTTATTAGAATCTTTTTTAACATATGCTACATCTGTAATTCCTGCTAAATGATGTATATATTCTGCTTTTTTGATGATTGGTTTTATTTTTTTTAAGTCAAGAATATCTGCTTGAATAAATTTAATTTTTCTTCTCTTTAATTCATTTACCCTTTCAGAAATAAATCTATTATCAATAGCAATCACTTCATACTTCCAACTAAAGCCAGAATAGAGTTTGCATAATTCTGAACCTATATACCCTAGGGCCCCTGTTATAACTATATTTTTTGGTTTTATAGACATTTAAATTAAATTTTTAATAAATAAGTCCTAAGATTTACAGTAAGAAAGTGATATTTAAAATAAAATAAGTACAGCAAATTATATTAATAATACTTTAAATTTCTTTAAATTTGCCTATTCAGATAATATCCACTCAGCATATCTATCCAAATTTTTATTTATATAATTTGGTAAAATTAGATTTTCTTTTTTAAAATATAGTTTTTCATTTTCATCAAAAAATACTGTTTTTTTATCAATACACTGTTGTATATAATTTTTTTGATTATATTTTTCTATATTAAATTCTGTATGTGTATATGAATTTATTTTTTTAATTATTTGATCTGCATTTTTTAACCAAGCTAGGTGCCAGCCACCATTTTGAATAACTTTAAATTTTCTATAATAAGTTTTTGAAAAAAGTTTATCTATTCTAAAAATACTATATTTTTTATTTACCTTTAATATCCTTAACCATTGTGGTGATATTAGATTTTTCTTTAAGCATAATTTAGATCCAATCCACCATCTATTCTCTCTATATAAATTTAATTTATACATTGAGTGCAATTGGGAGAAAGCATAAACAAAATCATTTATTTTTGAAAAATTAACTAAACTTAAGGATGGAATTTCATCTATATCAGAGATAATAATTACATCATTTTGCGATGCATCTTCAATACCTTTGCTTATCTGATTACGTTGATGACTATCTCGTTCCCAAACACCTAAATTTTCCTCAAAATTTTCAAAATAAAAATATCTAATTTTTTTCTCAAATTTTTTTAAGATATTCTGATCAATTAATTGTCCCTTTTTACTACCTTGATGTGTTTGTCCAAATTCAATAATTACAAAATAATCAACAAATTTATTTAATTCATTAAGTCTAATTTCTAAAATATGATTTTCATCATTGAATAAAAAACAATCGTAAATTTTCATGAGATACTTTAAATTTATTAATAATATATTTAATAAATATAACACAAAAAGGAGAGATGTGAGAGCGGTTTAATCAGCACGCTTGGAAAGCGTGTAAAGGAGTAATCCTTTCGCGGGTTCGAATCCCGCTCTCTCCGCCAAAAAATTAAATTGAATTTATAATTTTTTTTACAATCTCAGAGTCTTTAAGTTTTGAAGTGTTATAATATTTATTTTTTTTATAAATTATTTTACTTTCAGGTTTTGTGTGGATAGGCATATAAATAGCATGCACATTTTTTTTTAATGATGAGCCAAGGCATACCGGGCCCGATTCATTTCCAATAATAACTTTGCAATCTTTAATTATTTCAATAATTTTTGAAATTTTTTTGTCATAAGTAAATATTATATTTTTAGTATCTATTTTATTTTTTGAAAAATAACTTAAAAAATATTTTTTTTTAGGTGAAAAGTTAACATATATAATATTTTTTTTTTTAAGTTTTTTTATTATTTCAATATAATTTTCTATTGGCCAGTTATTTTGATCATGAAAAGAGTCAATACTGATAAATATTTTATTTTTTTTTTTTGAATTATTTTTCTTTGAGTTTAAAAAAAAATTGTTTACTTTTTTTGGTAGATTTAGTTGATTAGTATACTTTAACAATCTTTCCGAAATAGTATATTTTTCTAATGATCTGTCCTTATTGAATATAAACTTACCGTTTCCAAAAATATCTTTTTTTATTGCATTACATAAAATTACAGGAAGGATCAATCTTCTTGCATTTGAAGTTAATATTATTCTATCAAAACAGTATCTATTTAATAACCTTTTAAATTTAATACTATTTAGAATCGTCTTTAGAGGACCATATCTATAGTTATCAAAATTTATTATTTGCTTAAAAAAAAATTCATCTTTAAATACTTCGGGTGATTTATTTACAATGTTTGAAAAAATTATTAATTTATTATTGTAACTTTTATGAAGTGATCTTAATAAAGGTAGGTGGTATATAAGATCCCCAATTCCCCGCGCACCAATTATTACACCAATTTTTTTTTCCATTTATTAACTAATATATTATAAACGTTAATATAAATAATGATTTTAAATTCAAAATATAATTTTTTAAAACCCTATAAAGTTAATAAATTAAAGAGGTATGGCAGAAAATTTGATGGAGGATATCTTGTCTGTGAAGATGCAATTAAAAACATAAATAATTGTATAACATTGGGTGTCGGAGATGATATATCATTTGAAATTGATTTAGAAAAAAAGAAAAAGTTAAATAAAGTTTATTTATTTGATTACACTGTTAATCATTATTTATTTATCAGGATCATTTTAAAATATTTAAGAAGATTTATAACTTTGAGGTCTTCACTACAAACCTTAATATTTAGTATTAAAAATTACATCAAATTTATAAATTTTTTGAATA
>CACNXU010000010.1 GCA_902624585.1 uncultured Pelagibacteraceae bacterium
TGATCAAATGCAATTAACAGCTTTTCTTAAAAATATTGCATTAGCAGGTGGCTTTATGTTCCTAATTGCAAATGGAGCGCGAGGTTACAGTTTAGATAAAAAATAATATTGAATTATAAAATATAAATACTATTTCTTAATCTTATGAAAACAATTGAAGTAAGCAAAATTATAACACCCATTCAGGCATCAGATGGTGCTGGTGTAAAACTTAAGAGAAGTATTGGTGTTGAGCCAAATTATTTCGATCCTTTTTTAATGTTAGATGAATTTGGATCTGAAAATAGTGAGGATTATATTGCAGGTTTTCCTCCCCACCCACACAGAGGAATTGAGACTGTTACTTATATGTTAGCTGGAGACTTCGAGCATGAAGACAGTACTGGAGGAAAGGGAAGAATGACCGCTGGAGATGTGCAGTGGATGAAAACAGGAAGTGGAATAATTCACTCTGAAATGCCTGCGATGAAGGAAGGTAGGCTTCACGGTTTTCAATTGTGGATAAATATGCCTGCTAAACTAAAGATGAGCAAACCTGAGTATATTTATATTGATGCAGACAAAATGAGTGTTCATAAAGACGATAACAAGCAAGTTAAAGTCATAGCTGGTAAATTTGAAAATGCAGAAGGACCTGTTAAAGGTCATAACGTTGAGCCGATTTATTTTGATGTCGAATTAAACAAAAATAAAAAATTCAATTTTAAATTACCATCAACTCATAATACTTTTATTTATTTGATTAAAGGTGATATCGAAATTGGTAAAAATAAACACGACAATGTTAAAGATAGTACTTTAATATTATTAAAAAAAGGTGAAGATTTAACTGTAAAAGCTATGAGGGATACTAAATTTTTACTTATTTCGGGAAAACCAATTAATGAAGAAATTGCTAGAGGTGGGCCCTTTGTAATGAATACTAAAGCTGAAATCTTGCAAGCAGTTCAAGACTATCATAACGATACATTCGTAAAATAAATTATGAAAGCTGTTGAAATTAATAAAACTGGTGGACCTGAGGTTTTAGAAATTAAAAATATTATCTTAGACAAACCTAACCACGATGAAGTTACTATAGAACAGAAGGCAATCGGACTTAATTACATTGATACGTACCATAGGTCAGGTTTATATCCTTTAGATTTACCAATCGGGCTTGGTTTAGAGGGTGCCGGAGTTATTACTGATATTGGAAAGAATGTAAAAGACTATAAAGTTGGTGACAAAATTTCTTACGCAGGTATTCCTTTAGGTTCGTATTGTACGCACAGAAACTACCCAACTAAGAATTTAGTAAAAGTACCAGAAGAAATTGATCTTGAGATAGCTGCAACTTTAATGACAAAAGGTTTAACAACTTTTTACCTTTTACATAAAACTTACCCTGTCAAATCAGGAGAAACAATATTATTTCATGCAGCTGCTGGAGGAGTTGGTCAAATTTTTGGTCAATGGGCAAAGAGTTTAGACTGCACTGTTATAGGTACAGTTGGATCAGATGAAAAATTAAATATAGCAAAAGAGAATGGTTATGATCATGTGATTAATTACAATAAAGAGAATTTTGCAAAAAAAGTTTTAGAAATAACTGATGGTAAAGGAGTGCCAGTTGTTTATGATGGTGTAGGAAAAGATACATTGGATGGATCTATTGAATGTTTAGCAGTAAGAGGTATGATGGTTTCATTTGGTAACGCATCTGGACCATTATCAGATATTAATGTACCTAAAGTTATCCAACCTAAAGGTCTTTACCTTGTAAGACCTTCTATGCAACAGTACCTTTCAACAAAAGAGGAGCTAAATGAGGCGTCAAAAATAATGTTTGAAAAAATTAGCTCTGGCAAAGTCAAAATTAAAATTTTTAAAAAATACAAGTTAGAAGAAATTATTAAAGCTCATAAAGATCTTGAAGGAAGAAAAATTTTGGGCCCTGCTGTAATAGTCCCTAATTAACGTCAACATCCATATCTGACATATGAAGTTTAAGAGCATTTGTTGAAATTTGAATTTCTCGAATAAAAAAAATGATAGATATAATCATAGATAAACAGCATGAGCCAAAAATTACTCTAGCTAAAAAAACTTCATCTAAATATAAAGCAAAAACTGTTAGCATATTAAAAAGAAACCCAAATGAAGCAAAAAGAATCGTCCATCTTAAAAGCGTAATTCTACCGCTTAAGTTTATAAATTGTTTCTTCCATTCAGGAGGTATATGCTTCTCATAAACATGCTCATCATGAAGTTGTCGAATTAAAATACTCAAAGAGTGAAATCTGTTACTGTAAACAGCCATCATTAATGGAATTGCTGGAAACATTAGTGCTGTGACTGTGTAATCTATATTCATACGAATCAGTTTGATTATGATTCTAGCCTTTGTTATTTACAAGTAAAATACTATGAACCAAATTAAACTTTTAATAGATTTAACAAGATTAAAAAAACCAATAGGGTTTATGCTGCTCTTTTGGCCATGTGCTTGGGGATTAACATTAGCTTATGACTTCACAGAAAGTATAAATAATTATTTTTTTTACTTGGTATTATTTTTTTTAGGTTCTGTACTAATGAGATCAGCAGGGTGCATAGTAAATGATATTTTAGATAAGGAATTTGACTCCAAAGTATCTCGTACAAAATATCGTCCTATAGCATCTGGTAAAGTTTCAATAAAAATTGCAATTATATATTCAGTAATATTATGTCTCTTAGCATTTTTAGTTTTGTTAAATTTTAATTTTTTTACAGTCTTATTAGCCCTAGGCTCTATGCCTCTTGCTTTTACCTATCCTTTAATGAAAAGATTTACTTATTGGCCTCAATTATTTTTAGGAATTACATTTAATTATGGATTAATCCTTGGATGGACATCAATAAAAGGAGGAATAGATTTATTACCAGTTTTATTCTATTTCGGAGCCATATTTTGGACACTGGGTTATGACACGATATATGGATATCAAGATATCAAAGATGATGAAATTATAGGGCTTAAATCTACTTCGATAAAGTTTAAAGGTAAAGCAAAAAAATTTTTGTTTGTTTGTTATGCTTGTTTAATAATTTTTTTTTTAATTGGAGGATATTTTATGAAATTTAATTATATTTATTATATTTTATTTTTTATACCTTTCATTCATCTCTTTTTTTATCAATTAAAAATTTTTAATTTAAAAGATCCCTCAAGTTGTCTGAAGGCTTTTAAAAGTAATAATTTTTTTGGTTTAATTATTTTTTTTAATATTCTAATTGCTAAAATCTTTATATGAAAAAATCTGAAATTTATAAAAGATTATGGAATGATTATTCAAAGATATATTTAAATAAAATTTTTTTGTCTGCTCTTTTTTCAATATTAGTAGCAGGTAGCACCTCATCTATTGCATGGCTTCTTGATCCAGCAATCAAAAAGCTTTTTATAGAGAAAGATCAAACATTAATATTTTTTATTCCATTATTAATTATCATAGCATTTTCTACCAAAGGATTGTCATTGTATTTTGCAAAATCAATCATGATCGGTGTTGGAGAATCAATAAAAAAAAAACTTCAATATGATATGATAAATAATTTAATAAAAACAGATACACAAATAATTGACAAAAAACACTCTGGAAAGTTTATTTCAAATTTAACGTATGATGTTATGCATATTACAAATTTGTTGAGCACTGCTGTATTATCATTGTTTAAAGATTCACTTACCTTAATAGGGTTGTTAGCTGTAATGTTTTTTCAGAATTGGAAACTGGCAATAATATCAATTATAATGATACCACTAGCAAGTATTTCAGCAAAAACGCTAGGAAAAAGAATGAGCAAAGTTGCAACGGAGGCTCAAGAAAAATCGGGTTTTTTGACAACCTATCTGGTTGAATTATTTAAAAATCATAAATTAATAAAAATTTTTCAGAAGGAAGAATTCGAGAAAGAAAGAGCAAACAAGCATCTATCTGAGCTAAAAGAGAAAAATCAAAAAATTCAAACTGTATTCATTAGAATATCTCCAATAATGGAAACGCTTACAGGTCTAATGATTGCTATTTTAATTTTTTACTCTGGAAAACTAATGTCTAGTGGGGAAGTTGATATTAATAATTTTTTTTCATTTCTTGCTGCTATGATGTTGGCATATCAGCCTGTCAGATCTCTATCAACTTTAAACATAACCCTTAATCAAGGTTTATCAGCGGCTTCAAGAATTATTCCAATTATTGACCAAAAAAATAAGATTATAAATGCAAAAAATGCGGAAACACTTAAAATTAAAAATTCGGATATAAAATTTAAAAATCTTAAATTTTCTTATGAAGAAAATGAAAAGATTACATTAAAATCAATTAATCTTGAATTTTCAGGAGGAAAAATGACTTCTTTAGTGGGGCATAGTGGTTCAGGAAAATCGACTATATTAAATTTGATACCAAGATTTTATGATGCACAAGCTGGAGATATTACTATAGATAATCAATCCATTTATAGAACTAAAATTGAATCTTTAAGAAAAGAAATATCAATGGTCAGTCAAGAAACTACTCTATTTGATGATACTATTAAAAATAATATTAAATATGCGAATGAAAGTGCCACAGACGAAGAAATTTATAAAGTAGCACAACTATCATTTTGTGAAGAATTTATTAACAAGCTTCCATATAAATATGAAACTTTAATCGGAGAAAATGGTGTAAGATTGTCTGGAGGAGAGAAACAACGCCTATCAATAGCTAGAGCTATGTTGAAAAAAAGTTCAATAATATTACTAGATGAGGCTACCTCATCTTTGGACTCTGAAACAGAAAATAAAATTCAGGAAGCATTAAAAATTTTAACACAAAATAAAACTACAATCGTTATTGCTCACAGACTATCTACTATACTTAATTCAAATAATATTTATGTAATTGACTCGGGTAAAGTAGTGGAGAGTGGTAAACATGATGACCTTATAGATAAGTCAAATTTATATAGAAGTTTTTATGAAAAACAGATTCAAAAATAAATATGTTTTTACTTTACCAAATTATTATTTCTTTGCTCATAATAATCTCACCACTTATAATTTTATTTAGAATTATAAAAATTAAAGAAGATAAAAAAAGATTTATTGAAAAATTTAGTCTTCCAACTAAAAAAAGAAGAAAGGGTAAGCTCATATGGTTTCATGGTGCAAGTGTTGGTGAAATTTTAAGTATTATACCCATTGTAAAATATTACGAGAAGAATAAGTCTATAAATCAAATTTTAATTACTTCATCTACATTAAGTTCTTCAAATGTATTAAAAAAATTTAATTTCAAAAAAACAATTCACCAATTTTATCCTATAGATCAATTCTTTTTCACAAATAAGTTTGTAAAATATTGGCAACCTAATATTGCTATTTTTGTAGATTCTGAAGTTTGGCCATGCATGTATAGAAATTTAAATTTTAATCGAATCCCATTAGTTCTATTAAATGCAAGGCTAACAAAAAAGACTTTTGTTAGATGGATGAAAATTAAAAGTTTTGCCTCTGCAACTTTTGAAAAAATTACAATAGCGTTTCCCCAAAATCTTGAGACTAAATCTTACTTAAAAAGAATTAATTCAACCAAAATTAACATGATTGGAAATTTAAAATTTGCTGAAAATCCAGAGATGAAGTTAAATAAATTTAGGAATAAATTTGAGTTAGGACTAAAAAAAAAAAATATTTGGGTGGCCTCAAGCACTCATAAAAGCGAAGAAATTTTTTGTGCTAAAGCTCATATAGTGCTAAAAAAAAAGATAAAAGATTTAGTTACAATTATAATTCCCCGGCATATTCATAGAGTTAATTCAATTATAGATGAGTTAGAAAACTTAAACTTAAAAATTGTTAAACATAGTTCAAATGCAAATAGCCTAAAAAACGTTGATATTTATATTGTAGATACTTTTGGTGAAACTAAAAAATTTCATAGTATAGCGCCTTCAGTTTTTTTAGGTGGCTCGATAATTGAAAGAGGAGGGCAAAATCCATTAGAAGCTGCAAGGTTTGGAGCTAATATATTGCATGGCCCAAATGTAAATAACTTTCAAGATGTTTATAAATTATTAAGCAGCATGAATGTGTCCAAAAAAATAAATACGCCAAATCAACTTGCATCAAGGATTATTTTTAAGAAGAAAAAATTGATTGGAAATAAAATTAAGAAAATTGGGGATAAAATATTAAAAAAAACTATAAATGAATTAGACAAGCTTATTAATGATTAATTTAAAAAAACCTAGATTCTGGGATCTTAGAAAACCAAATATATATGCATATTTATTATACCCATTTACAATTTTTGTTTACTTATTAAATTTTTTTAAAAAAAAACAGGGTATTTATAAAACGAAAATAAAAACTATTTGCATAGGTAATATTTATTTAGGAGGAACTGGCAAAACTACTTTAAGTATTAAAATTAATAATATTTTGGAGAAAAAAAAAATAAAGTCTTGCTTTATAAAAAAATTTTATAAAAAACAATTAGATGAACAAAATATTCTAAAAAAAAATGGGAAACTATTTTTATCATTAAATAGAATAGAAGCTTTAAAGGAAGCTGAAAAAGAAGGCTATGAGGTAGCAATTATTGATGACGGTCTTCAGGATAGATCTATAAATTATGATGTTCGTATTGTTTGTTTTAATAATATTAACTGGATCGGAAATGGAATGATATTACCTGCTGGTCCATTAAGAGAAAATTTAAGCAATCTAAAAAACTACAAAAATGTTTTTATAAATGGAAATTTAGAAAACTTAGAGTTTCTAAAAGATCAGATTCTTCAAATAAATTCCGAAATTAATATTCACATAGCTAAATATAAAGCTAAGAATTTAGATGATTTTAATAGAAATGAAAAATATTTAGTATTTTCTGGAATTGGTAACCATAGTACATTTATATCAATGCTAAAAAAATACGAGTTTAATATTTTGAAAGATATAGAATTCCCTGACCATTACAATTTTACTGACGAAGACCTAAATAATATTATAAATCAAGCAAAAGAACTAAATTGTAAAATTATTACCACAGAAAAAGATTTCTTTAGAATAAAAAATAAAAAATCAGAAATTGATTTTATTAAAGTAGAATTGCAAATAGTAGATGAGGATAAACTTTTGAAAGCTATCGCTATATAAAATGAAATATATAAAATATTTTATCCAATTTTTTTTAATAATGTTTAGTTTTGGTTTTTTTAAAATTTTAGGTCCAAACTTTTCTTCAAAATTAAGTGGAAAATTATTTCAAATTGTTGGACCTTTTTTTAGATCAGAAAAAATAATTGAATCAAATATTAAAAAAGCTTTTCCAAATACAAACGAAGAAAATCTAGAAAACATTAAAACCATGATGTGGAACAACTACGGGCGTATTTTTGCTGAATACATGTTTATTAAAGATTTTAGAATTGGGGTACTTTCAACAAAAGTAGAGCTTGCGGGTCAAGATGTACTTGATAAAATTAAGAGTACTAATCAGCAGGTTGTTTTTATTTCTGGTCATTTTAGTAATTTTGAGTTGATGGCTATGTTTTTAGAAAAATCAGGGATAAAGTTATGCACAATTTATCGTCCTCTAAATAACATCTTTTTGAACACAATAATTGAAAAAATAAGAACAAATTATATTTGCAAATATCAAATAAAAAAAGGTATTGCAGGTTTAAAAAAGTTAATATCTTTTAAAAAAAAAAATTTTTCAACTGCTCTTATGATTGATCAAAGAGTTTCAGAGGGTATTTTATCAGATTTATTTAATGAAAAAGCCTTAACTACAACAATTCCAGCTCAATTAGTGAAAAAATTTAATATACCAGTTGTACCAGTTTATATTGAGAGAATTGAGGAATTAAGATTTAAAATCACAATAAAAAAACCTTTATACTTTGCTGAGGATAAAACGGTAAAAGACATCACGGATAAATTAAATTTAGTTTTACAATCTATGATTTCAAATAAACCAGAACAATGGATATGGTCTCATAATAGATGGAAATAGAATTACTATTTATCATTAGTCTCCCTTTTTAAACAAGCTTCTTTATAAGAAAAATATGCCTCTTGTAAATCAACATTCCAATAATTTAATTTTTCAAGACTTATTTTTTTTCCTGACACAGCACATTGAACATAATCACCCTCTTCTATAATTTGAAAATTATTTGGTAAAAATTTTATTTTTGCTAATTTTTTTGTCATTTTTGGTTTATATATTTCTATATGAAAGTTGGTATAATAGGAAGTGGCGGAAGAGAACATGCCATTTGTCAAAAACTCAGAGATTCTAATAAAATTGATAAAATATTTTGTTTTCCAGGCAATGCAGGAACAGAAGAAATTGCAGAAAATATAAATATTGATGTAAATAACTTTGAGAGTATAAAAAATTTTATATTAGATCAGAAAATAAATTTAGTTGTAATTGGTCCTGAAAAACCACTTGTACAAGGTTTAGTTGATTATTTAGAAAAATTTAAAATAAAAGTTTTTGGGCCAAATAAAATTGCATCTCAACTTGAAGGATCTAAAATATTTACAAAAAAAATTTGTCAAAAATATAAAATTCCTACAGCAAAATTTGGAATTTTTTATAACAAAGATGAAGCAAAAGAATTTTTAAAACAAACAAATTATCCCACTGTTATTAAAGCAGATAATCTTGCTTCAGGCAAAGGTGTTTACATTAGTAAAAATTTAAATGAGGGGGTTATAGCAATAGATGAGATATTTGAGGGAAAATTTGGAAATGCAAAAAATTTATTAATTGAAGAATTTTTGGAAGGCGAAGAGATGAGTTTTTTTACAGTTCATGATGGTAAAATGTTTAAAACTTTTGGTACAGCACAAGACCATAAAAGGGTATTAGAAGGAGATAGAGGAAAAAATACAGGTGGAATGGGTGCTTACTCTCCATCAAGATTAATTAATAAAAATTTAGAAAAAAAAATTATAACAAAAATTATAAAACCAACATTGGAAAGTCTCTCAGATATGGATACATATTATAGAGGATTTTTATACACTGGATTAATGATTGTAAAAAATGAACCGTATTTAATTGAGTATAACGTGAGAATGGGAGATCCTGAGTGTCAAACAATTCTTCCTAAACTAAAAACAGATCTTATTGATATCTTATTGGCTTGTTGTGAACAAAAGTTAAATCAAATTAATATTGAATGGTTAAATAAAAAAAGTTTATGTGTAGTATTATGCTCTAATGGCTATCCTGATAATTTTAAAAAAAATGTTGAAATATTAAATTTAGGTAAAATTAAAAAAAAAGAGAATGAATTCTTATTTCATGCTGGTACATTTAAAGATAATGGCAAGATATATTCTAATGGGGGAAGGGTTTTAAATTTTGTTTCAATTTCAAATGAATTTAAAAATGCAAAAAAGAACATTATGAATAATTTAAATATACTAAATTGGGATAATGGTTTTTATAGGAAAGACATAGGTTATAAAGTAATCAAATAATGCGTGTCATAGGTGGAGAATTCAGGGGTAAAAAAATTATTGAGCCATCTAACTTAAAAACAAGGCCTCTAAAAGATCTTACTAAAGAATCTATTTTTAATATAATTAGTCATTCAAATAAGTTTAATATAAGCATTAACAACTCAACTGTTTTAGATTTATTTTCAGGTATTGGTTCGTTTGGAATTGAATGTTTATCAAGAGGTGCAAAAAAAGTTATTTTTATTGAAAATTATCCAGATGCAATACGCATTTTAAGAAAAAATTTAATTAATCTAAAATCAAAAAAAAACTACGAAATAATAGAAAAAAATATTTATAATAAAAATACACTAGATAAAATTAATAAGAAATTTGATATAATTTTCTTAGACCCACCCTATAAAGATAAAAATTTATCTAATCTTTTAGAAACAATTAACAATAATAATATACTTAAAAATGATGGAATAATTATTATTCATAGGCATAAAAAAGAAAAGGATAATTTTTCTGAAGAATACAAAATTATTGAAGAGAAAAAATATGGAATATCAAAAATAATTTTTTTAATTTTTTAAAATTCGACTTGTTTCCTCTTTAATTAATTCGACAGCAGGTTGATTATAAGGATTAAGTTTCAAAGATTTTCCTATTAAAATTGTCTCTAAAATAAAAAAACAAAATAATTCTCCCAAAGTTTTTTCATTTCTTTCCTTTATTTCAAAACTTCTAAATGGAATGTTTTTTCTTGAAAAAATTTTTTCAGTCGCTTTTTTTTGCGTGTATAAAATATTTACTAAATTTTTATTCTTTAAAAATTTTTGATCTGCTAATAGATTAGTATTATTTAATTTTTCTGATCCTTTTTCTTTAACATAAAAAAAAGTAAAGAAATTATTCTTAAAACCATCTAAATAAAGTTGCATAACGCTATGATTGTCTTTTGGCATATTTGAGATAATCGGCAATAATCCTTTCCCATTCTTACCAAGACTTTCAGCTACAAGTTGTTGGTACCATTTAAATAAACTCTCTGATTTTGGGTCATAATTAATTATAATTGAGTTAAATTTTTTTTTATGGATTAAATCAAGAGTGGCTTTTACATTAAAAAATAATTTGTTAATAAAATTTTTATTTTTAACTAGTGAATTAAACTGTCTAAAACTGCTTGATTTTAATCCCATTAACTCTGCAGGTAACATACCAACCTCTGATAATACAGAATATCTACCACCAATAAAATTATTATGATGAATTACTTCAGCTTTTAATTTGTTAGCTAATAGATATAGCTGATTATCTTTATTTTCAGTTAAAAAAATATTTTTGTCTTTTCTTTTTATATAAAGATTTGAGTTTATTATTGTCTCTAGAGTGTTACCTGATTTTGAAATAACGACATTTGTTATATTTTTTTTTAAAACCTGTTTTCTACTAACTTGTATGTTGTCAATAAAATCAAAGTTTTTTTTAATTTTATTATTTAAGAAATTGTAAATAGTTTGAGTACCTAAAATTGACCCACCCATACCAATAATTCTAAAATTAGAATATTTTTTATATTTTCTTATAAAATTTTTAGTGTAGCTACTTTTATAATTTTTTTTTAAAGAGGCAAATATTTGATTTTCTTGATGTAAAATATTTAAAAGTTTTTGATTTATCTTAGAAAAATTTTTTCCTCTAATTTTAAAATTTTTAAAATTAATACCTCTTGTAAACATTAATTTGTTTTAATTTTTTTAATAATTGAATTTTCTAAACCGTCTTTAGCAGGTGCATTAGTATTTGAGTTATTTACATTATCTTCGTTAGATATTAACTTTTTTATCTTACTATTACTTGATTGGGATTCATTATTATTTTCATTAGGCACTGGTAATTGATTGTATTCTGGTGGCATTACGAGAGGTGATTTCTTCTCAACTAAAAATTCGTCACTACTATTTTTCATTCTATTCGAAAAAGCATCTTTAACTGATCCACACGATGAAAAAATTAATAAAAAATTAATTAAGAAAAATATTTTAAGATATTTCATATTTATCTTTCTTATTATTATCTGTAATTTCAAGTATTATCAAAATTATTACTCCTAAAGTAATAAATATATCTGCAACATTAAAAATAAACCAGTGAAAGTTTCCTAAATGAAAATCTATAAAATCTGGAACAGCCTTATTAAATATTCTATCAAATACGTTTCCCATTGCTCCTCCTAAGATCATTATTAATGCAAGTTTTTTTGAACCTGAATTTTTTAATATCATGATAAAAATAAGTATTATTATTAAAACTATCAAAAGTGTTAATATATTATATAAATTTTCTTGATCTAAAGACAAAAGCCCGAAAGCAATTCCTTCATTCCAAATCAAACTAATATTTAAATATTTAGAGGAAAATATTTCAGATCCAGGTAGCTTCTTATCCAAATTAATTACATAAATTTTAGAAATCCTATCGAGTAAGAAAATTAATAAAGTTAAAGAAATATTAATTAATAAACGTTTATTTAATTCTTTTAAAATCATTAAGTATGTCTAGGACAAGGGCCTTGATTTATTTTCCAACAAACTGGACATTTAGTACCCTTTGCTTTGCCTGTGATTGCAGATGTCACAATACCATCTTTATAACTAACTTCAGCTTTTGATGTAATACAAAGCTCAGAAAAATCTACATTCTCTGTAAGATTTTTCAACTCTTTACTTAATTGAATTTTTAAATCTGCCTCTAAACTTGATCCTATTTCCTTAATTGCACGTTTTTCTTCGATACTTATATTGCAAACATCTCTAATTTTAAGTAATTCACTCCATTTTTCACTAAGTTTTTGATTTTTAAATTTTAAGGGAAATTCTAGAAATTTTTCAAGGTGAATACTTTTTTTGTCTTTATGTATTAATTTAAAAATTTCTTCAGTTGTAAACGACAAAATAGGAGCGAACCATTTTAATAGTGAATTCAAAAGTATATTTAAGATTAGAATTGTTGATTTTCTTTTTTCTGAGTCTATAGGGTCACAATAAAGGTTGTCTTTTCTAATATCAAAATAAAAAGCAGATAGATCATTTGTACAAAAATTTAATAGTTCTTTGTACAAGTTATGAAAATCGTAATTATTAAAATATTTTTTAAAATTATTGTTTAAAGTAAAAATTTTATGTAGCATGAACTGCTCTAACTCTGGTAATTTATCAAAATCAATTGAATTAAAGTTTATTTCATCAAAATTATCATTTATATTCCCAAGTAAATACCTAAAGGTATTTCTAATTTTTCTATAAGAATCTGCATGTTGATCTAAAATAGAATAATCTATTCTTAAATCTTCTGCATAATTTGATGATGCTACCCAAATTCTTAAAATATCAGCACCATATTTTTTTAATATATCATCTGGTGCAATTACATTTCCTAAAGATTTAGACATCTTTAAACCTTTTCCATCAACAACAAACCCATGAGATAAAATAGTTTCAAATGGAGCTCTTCCTCTTGTTCCACAAGATTCTAATAAAGAAGAATGAAACCATCCCCTATGTTGATCTGATCCCTCTAAATACATCGATGCTGGCCATTTTAAATCATCTCTTTTTTCTAGGACAAATGAATGTGTGGAACCGCTATCGAACCAAACCTCAACAATATCACTTAATTTCTCAAAATCTTCTGCTTTATAATTATTGCCTAAAAATCTTTGAGGATCATTTGAAAACCAACAATCAGATCCTTCTTTTTCATAAATAGATGCAATATTTTCTATAACATCATCATCAGTTAAAATTTCTTTTGTTTTTTTGTTCACAAAAATTGGAAGGGGTACGCCCCAGACTCTTTGTCTTGAGACACACCAATCTGGTCTTGTTTCTATCATTGATTTTAATCTTTCTTTACCTTTACTTGGATAAAAAATAGTTTCATCAATTGACTTTAATGCTTTATCCCTTAATTTATGACTTTCCATTGAAATGAACCATTGTGGCGTAGCTCTATGAATAAGTGGAGCCTTGGATCTCCATGAGTGTGGATAAGAATGAACCAGTTCAGTATTAAATAATAAATTTTTTTGTCCTTTAAGTTTCTCAATTACAATGGGATTTGCCTTAAATATGTGAATTCCTTCAAATAATTTAACTTCGTTTGTATATTTTCCATCCCCATCAACTGTTTCAATAGCTTTGATACCATTACTCAAGCAAAGATTAAAATCATCAGGTCCATGACTAGGTGCACAGTGAACAATTCCAGTTCCTTGTTCTGTTGTCACAAATCTAGCTTCCAATAATGGGATATCATGATCATAACCAAGATTTAAAAATGGATGACTACAAATTGTGTTTTTAAATTCTGTACCTTTGAATGTATGAATTTTTTTATAATTTTTTAATTTACACTCTTTGACTACTGACTCTAATAAAGCATCTGCAATAACGATTTTTCTATTGTTAAAATCACCCTCATCATTTATTTCTAATACAACATAATCAAGAGTCTCGTTAAATGCTAAAGCTTTATTTGCTGGTATTGTCCATGGTGTTGTTGTCCAAATTATAACTTCACTTCCAACTAAATTTTTCAAGTTAGATGATTTAACTTTAAATGATGTATAAATTGTATCTGATTTATGATCTTGATATTCTACCTCAGCATCTGCAAGTGCAGTCTTCTCAACTGTTGACCATAAAACTGGTTTAAAACCTCTATATAAACTTCCTTCTTTTAAAAATTTACCAAGTTCTCTTACAATTTGTGCTTCTGCATCAAAGCTCATCGTTGAGTAATAATTTTCCCAATCACCAACAACACCTAATCTCTTAAATTGACTTTTGTGAACTTCAATCCATTTCTCAGCAAATGCTCTGCATTCTTTTCTAAACTCAACTATAGGAACCTCATTTTTATTTTTTTTATTTTTTTTATACTGTTCCTCAATTTTCCACTCAATAGGTAAACCATGACAATCCCAACCTGGAACATAAATAGAATCTTTTCCATCCATTTGGTGGAACTTAACAATTATATCTTTAAGAATTTTATTAAGAGCTGTTCCCATATGGATATTTCCATTTGCGTATGGAGGTCCGTCATGTAAGACAAATTTTTCATTTCCTTTGCTTGCATTTCTTAATTCATCGTAAAGATTTATTTTTTTCCAATATTTAAGTATCTCAGGCTCTCTAATTGGTAAGTTAGCTTTCATGGAAAAAGCTGTTTTTGGAAGATTTATTTGTGATTTAGTCATTTAGTCTTTTTTGCAATGTTCAAATCTTTTTTTATTTGAGCCCTTAATTTTGAAACATTTTTAAATTTTTTTTCTTTCCTTATAAACTTTAAAAACTCTACTGATAAAAGCTTATTATAAAGATTTCCAGAAAAATTAAATAAATGAACTTCTAATAATAATTTTTTTTGATTAAATGTAGGTCTATATCCAAGATTTGCAATTCCTTTAAGATATTTATTACTATTTTTCCTTATAACTCTGACAGCATAAACTCCTGGTTTTGCCAAAACATAATCTTGAATATCTATATTACAGGTTGGAAAGCCAATTTTTTTTCCTAATTGCCTTCCCTTTCCAACAATTCCTTGTACCGTCCAATTTCTATTCAAAAGACTGTTGGCTCTTTCTAAAAAACCTTTTTCTAAATAACTTCTTATTAATGACGAAGACACAATCTTTTTTTTTTTTATTAACGGCAGTGGTTTAACTACCTTGTAATTAAATAAATTTTCATATTTTTTTAATAAATTAACATTTCCCTCTCTTTTATTTCCAAATCTAAAATTGTTGCTTACAAAAATAAATTTAGAACTTAATTTTTTATTCAAAATTTGAGTTATAAAATTTTTCGCTTTAATTTTTGAGAATTTTTTATCAAATTTTTTTGTAATAACAAAATCTACCTTAAAATTACTTAGCAATTTAATTTTTTGATTAACATTAGAAAGTCGAAAATTTTTTAATTTTTTATTAAAAAACATTTTTGGCATTGGATCAAAATTAACAACACCAATTTTTAATTTATATACTTTTTTATAATACTGTGCTAATTGAAATAATTTTTGATGTCCCAAGTGTAAACCATCAAAATTACCTATTAAAATAATTGATCCTTTGTGTATTTTTTTAATATTAAAATTTGAATAATGTTTTACCATTTTAAATCTGACTGAATGTAGTTAACTATAACCTCATACTCTTTTGCAACATTTTGAATACCTTTATTTTTTATTTCATCTCTATGTATACCGTTACTAATTAATAATGAGTCATAATTTAAAAGATTTGCACCTCTGATATCAGTATTTAAATTATCACCAATTGCTAATATTTTTTTATTATCATTATTAATAGATTGATTATAAACTTCTGGATGTGGTTTTCCAAAATATACTACTTCTCCACCCATTTTTTCAAAAACCATTGCAACTGAACCGGCACACAATTCTCTAACTTCGCCACGATCTACAATTAAATCTGGATTTGTACAGATCATTTTTTTATTAATGTGTTTTTTGAATAAATTTTTATAATATATTAAATCCTTATCATGATCATCAAATAACCCTGTGCATAATAGATATTCGCTATCTCTAATATCCTCACACCTATTCTTCTCAAATAAATAAAATAAATCAAAGTCTCTAGGAGGTCCTATGTGATAAAATTTTTTTGATAAGAAAGATTTTTTTAAGTAATTCAAAGCTGCCTCTCCAGATGTAAATACATGTTCTCTAAGCACCTTATCCATCCCCATTTTTTCTAAAAAATTACACACAGTTTCATTTGGTCTTGGGGCATTCGTTAAAAGTACTAGCATTTTCTTTTTATTTAAAAGTTCTTTTAAAACAACTATTGCATGGTCATGTAGATTGATCCCGTTGTGAATGACACCCCATAAATCAATATAAAAAAGATCATAATCGTCTGCTATTGATTGTAGGCCTTTTAAATCTAAATTTTTGGTCATATTTAGAGGTATAAACCATAAAATCCCGAATTTACTAACAATATTAATATTTGAATCCTTTTCTAATCTTGAAAAAGGCGACGAAATATCTATATGAGGCTCATATTTGTAAAGATTTATAAAGGAGTATTTATGAAGTTTAAACCGTTACATGATAGAGTTTTAATCGAAGTATTAGACAGCAGCGAAAAAACTGCTGGAGGAATAATAATCCCTGACACAGCTCAAGAAAAACCTCAAGAAGGTAAAGTTGTTGCTGTTGGGGGTGGTGCTAAAACTGAAGATGGGAAAAAGATTCCAATGGATGTCAAAGTTGGCGACAAAGTTTTATTTGGCAAATGGTCAGGAACTGAAGTCAAAATTGATGGTAAAGAATACAGCATAATGAAAGAGTCAGACATTATGGGTATTTCAAGTAAATAATTTAATTTAAAGGAGAAATATAATGGCAAAAGTTGTTAAATTTGATGCTGAGGCAAGATCATCAATGATTAGAGGTGTAAACATCCTGGCTGATACTGTTAAAGTAACTTTAGGTCCTAAAGGAAGAAATGTAGTAATGGACAAATCCTATGGTGCGCCAAGAATTACTAAAGATGGTGTTTCAGTTGCAAAAGAAATAGACCTTGAAGATAAATTTGAAAATATGGGTGCACAAATGGTAAAAGAAGTTGCCAGCAAAACAAATGATGAAGCTGGTGATGGAACAACTACAGCAACAATTCTTGCACAAGCAATAGTTAAGGAAGGTGTAAAATATGTGACTGCAGGTATGAATCCTATGGATGTAAAAAGAGGAATTGATGCTGCGGTAGAAACAGTGAGAGAAAGTTTAGTTGCATCTGCAAAGAAAGTAAAAGACAGTGATGAGATAGCTCAAGTTGGAACAATTTCATCAAATGGTGACAAAGAAATAGGTACAATGATTGCAAAAGCAATGCAAAAAGTTGGGAATGAGGGTGTCATTACTGTTGAAGAAAATAAAGGTATTGAAACTGAATTAGATGTAGTTGAAGGTATGCAGTTTGATAGAGGATATCTATCACCGTACTTTATTACAAACAGTGATAAAATGACTACTGAGTTAGAAAATCCTTTCATTCTTTTACATGAAAAAAAATTAACTAATTTACAGCCTATGGTTCCTCTATTAGAGGCAGTTGTACAGGCTGGTAGACCACTAATGATAATTTCTGAGGATGTTGAAGGTGAAGCTTTAGCTACTTTGGTAGTAAACAAATTAAGAGGTGGTTTGAAAGTTGTGGCTGTAAAAGCTCCAGGATTTGGAGACAGAAGAAAAGCTATGCTTGAGGACATTGCTATATTAACAGGAGGTCAAGTTATATCTGAAGACTTAGGCATCAAACTTGAAAATGTTAAACTTGATGATCTTGGATCTTGTAAAAAAATAAAAGTTGATAAAGATAATAGCACGATAGTAAATGGAAACGGTAAAAAATCCGATATCGAAGCTAGATGTGCTTCTATTAAGCAACAAGTTGATGAAACTACGTCTGATTATGACAGAGAAAAACTTCAAGAGAGACTTGCTAAGTTAGCAGGTGGAGTTGCAGTAATCAAAGTTGGTGGTGCAACAGAAGTTGAAGTTAAAGAGAGAAAAGATAGAGTTGAGGATGCTTTAAATGCTACTAGAGCTGCCGTTGAAGAAGGTATCGTAACAGGTGGTGGATGTGCTCTACTTTATGCTGCTCAAGAACTTGATAAAGTTAAAGCAAAAGGTGATGATCAGAAAGCTGGGGTTGATCTTGTAAGAAAAGCATTGGAAGCTCCTATTAGACAAATCACTAAGAATGCAGGAGTTGATGGTTCAGTAGTAGTTGGAAAGCTATTAGAGCAAAAGAAAAAAACTCACGGTTACGATGCTCAAAGTGAAGAATATTGTGATATGTTTGCAAAAGGTATCATAGATCCAGTTAAAGTTGTGAGAACTGCTCTACAAGATGCCGCTTCAATTGCCGGATTATTAGTAACAACAGAAGCAATGATTGCTGACAAACCAGAAGAAAAAGACGCCGCTGGTGGAATGCCTGGTGGTATGCCTGGTGGTATGGGCGGCATGGGTGGAATGGGTGGAATGGGTATGTAATCCCTCATTTTCTAAAATATATTCTAAAAGGCCATCTCAAGATGGCCTTTTTTTTATGTAAGGTATAATCATGTCAAAAAGATATAGTGGAAAATCATTTAAAGACTCTAGTGTTAAAAAAAAACCTAAATTGAACTTGAAAGAAAAAAGAAAACTAAAAAAAGATAAGCAAAAAAAGTCAAATTAATCCTTAATTTTGAAAATTTTTCAAGCCAGTTATGAGTTTTTTTGAGTTTTAATATCCTTTTAAATATGTATAAGAGCCAGAATTTATGAGTAATAATATTAGAAACATCACAATCATAGCCCATGTTGATCATGGTAAAACTACTTTAATTGATAATTTAATGAAACAAAGTGGTTCATTTAGGGATAACGAAGTTATCGATGAAAGATTAATGGACTCAGGTGAGCTTGAAAAAGAAAGAGGAATCACAATTTTAGCTAAACCTGCTTCAATTAGTTGGAACAATTCAAGAATAAATATAATTGATACTCCAGGCCACAGAGATTTCGCCGCTGAAGTTGAGAGAGTTTTAAGTATGGCAGATGGAGCCTTGTTATTAATTGACTCTGCAGAAGGTGTCATGCCTCAAACAAAATTTGTGCTGTCAAAAGCGCTAAAACAAGGTTTAAAACCAATTGTTGTTATTAATAAATTAGATAAAGCTGATCAAAGAGCAAATGATGTTTTAGACGAAACATTTGATTTATTTGTAAGCTTGGATGCAAATGAAGAGCAATTAGATTTTCCAGTTTTATATGCAAGTGGAAGGTCTGGTTGGGCAGATCATGAGGTAGATGGTCCAAGAGAAAATTTAAATCCTTTATTAGATTTAATTGTTGAGCATGTAAAACCTGCTGAACTTGACAAAAATAAACCTTTTGCAATGTTATCAACCCTTCTTTATGCAGATAATTTTTTAGGTAGAAGTTTAGTTGGAAGAATTACTCAAGGAACAGCAAAAGCTAATCAATTTATTAAAGCGATTAATCTTAATGGTGAAAAAGTTGATGAAGGAAAATTAACTAAAATTTTTAGATATGAGGGAACTAAAAAAGTCCCAATAGATGTTGGAGAAGCTGGAGATATTGTAGTTGTCGCTGGATTAGAAAAAGCAAATGTTGCTGATACCATATGCGACCTTGAGGTTAATGAGCCTATCCCTGCTACTCCAATAGATCCTCCTACAATGTCAATTACAATTACTGTAAATACTTCACCTTTAGCTGGAACAGAAGGTAAAAAGCTAACAAGTACCCAAATAAGAGATAGATTAGTTCAAGAAGCTCAAAATAATGTTGGAATTACATTTTCAGAAAATGAAGGAAAAGACTCTTTTGTAGTGAGTGGTAGAGGTGAGTTGATGTTGGAAATTCTTTTAACTCAAATGAGAAGAGAAGGTTTTGAAATGACAGTTAGTCCTCCAAAAGTTTTATACAAAACTGATGAAGGTGGAAATAAACTTGAGCCAATTGAAGAAATTACTATGGATCTTGATGAAGAACATTCATCAAAAGTAATTGATTCAATGAACAGAAGAAAAGGAAAGCTAATAGAATTAAAAGATACTGGGACCAATAAAAAAAGATTAATTTTTCATGCGCCTACTAGAGGGTTAATGGGCTACACAAGTAGATTTCTTACACTTACAAAAGGTAATGGAGTGATAAATAGAATATTCCAAAGCTATGGTCCTTTTGAAGGAGAGATGGAAGGTAGAAGAAATGGAGCATTAATCTCAATGGAACAAGGGAAAGCGGTCGCATTTGCGATATTTAACCTTCAAGCAAGAGGAGAAATGTTTGTAACTCATAATGATGCTGTTTATCCTGGAATGATTGTTGGTCTTTCACCTAAACCAGGTGACATGATAATCAATGTCATGAAAGGTAAAAAATTAACAAATATGAGAACTCAAGGTACAGATGAAAATGTTGTGCTTACACCCGTCAGAACAATGTCTATTGCGGAACAATTAAGTATACTTAATACCGATGAAGCTTTAGAGATAACTCCTGACTCTTGTAGATTGAGAAAAGCAATTCTTGATCCACACGAAAGAAAGAAAAGCGAAAAAGCTACGGCTGCAGCCTAATCAAAAGTTTTATTAACTAAATAAAGTCCTAATGCAACACATGGGCCTATACCAAATGCAAACAATAATGTTCCAATCCCTACTGTTCCTCCTAAATACCAGCCAATACTAACAACTGAAATTTCTAATGTTGCTCTTACAACAGCTATGGGAAAATTAGTTAATTTTTGTAATCCTATCATTAGTCCATCTCTAGGACCTGCTCCTAAATTTGATACTAAATAAATACCACCACCTATTCCAACCATGATAACAGAAATTATAGCTAATAATAATTGATGGAAATAATTTGATGGTGTTGGAACATACTTAATACAAAGATCAATCATAATTGCAATAATCAAAGCATTAAATATTGTACCCATCCCTGGTTTTTGCCCAAGAGGTATCCATAAAATTAAAACAGCAATACTTATTATTAATGTGATAGTTCCAATACTTAAATTAACATTTAAAGAAATACCTTGGGCTAAAACACTCCAAGGAGAAGCACCTGTGAATGAAACAATTAATAATCCCTCACCCAATCCAAATAAAGACAAACCAAAACATAAGAAAAAAAATGTAGAAAACTTTGGTTTAAAATTAAATGGTTTTTCTGAGCTCCATTTTACTTTTGGAATTTTTTTTATTTTTAAAAACATAATTATAATAAGCTATATCTATTAATGAAAAACTCTAATATTGTAACTAGCAAATGAAAAAGTTTGCAGTTTTTTTACTTGTTGTATTTTTCTCGTCAATTTCATTAGCTCATATTGGTCATTATAACAAATTTGACAAAATAGAAATGGAGATCTTGAGAAATGATGAAGTAATTGGGTATAACAATTATTTTTTTAAAAGAAATGGTGAAAAAACAATAGTAAAAAATCAATATAAATTTGAAGTAAAATTACTATCTGCAACAATTTTTAAAGTAGAGGGATATGGGGAAGAAATTTATTTGAATGATAATTTAATATCTTTTCAATCAAAGACACTTCAAAATAAAAAAGAAAAATTCGTAAACTTAAAACTGGATAAAAATAATAAAAAGTTTGACATCAATGGGTCCTCATACTCAGGTGAGGCTTCTGTAAAAAATATTATTGGAAATTGGTGGAGTCATAGAATTTTACAAGCAGAAAGCCAAATAAGTCCTATTTCTGGAAGTATAAAAGATCAAATAGTTACTTTTATCAGCAAGGAAAATATTAAAATTAATGGTAAACAATACGAAACAGATCATTTCAAACTTACATCTAAAGATATGTCTCTTCCTGAAGATAAAAAATTAAATTTTGATATTTGGCTTGATAAAAAAACCTTAGTAATTGTCAAGGTTACATATGAGAGAATGGGAAATTGGGAATATCGTTTAAAAAATCTTAAATAAAATTATTTATTTATTTATTTTTTTATAAAGATCATGTGCACTTATCCATCCGGCCTCTACTCTAGGACCTACAAACCAATCTGCACACACACCTAAATTTAATTTAGTATTCCAATAACTTTTAACTTTTAAAGTTCTAGAATTTGAAGAATATTTCCAACCGTGATTTAATGAGGTTAATATTTTTGTTTTTTTAATTCCAGTAAGTTTAAAAAATTGATCAATTAAAATCTTTGAGTTTTTTTTTTTATTTTCTCTATTTTTGTTTATTTTATTATTTGCCCATAGGTTTGTACTTTGTAAAGTCCATAAATCATTATTACTTTTAAATCTTTTTTTACTATTTTCTTTAGCGGCCCATCCTAAAATTTTGTCGTTAAATAAATAACTTGATATATTTTTATTAGTTTTTTTTATTTCAATCATGACTGTGATATTTGCATCCATTTTAATTTTTTGTTTGATGAACGGATCTTTTATAAATTTTTTTGATAATTTTTTTAATTGTGGGAATGGACAAGTTAATATTAATTTATCATAATATTTTGTTTGGTTGTTTTTAAAATCTAATTTCCATTTATTTTTAATATATTTAATCTTCTCTAACTCACTTTGAAAATTACAATTTATATTCTTTATTAAGTGTTTGCTAATATCGTTGTTGCCTTTGCAGCCAATTATTTTAACATGATTTTTATTTTCTTTTTTTAATCGGTTTAAAAAAATATGTTTACCAGTCCATTTTTTTAGGATTTTTTTTTTGCGTAAATGTGTAATAAATTTTTTAAATTGAATTGATTTTGGAGAAAAATATTGTGCACCATGGTCAAATCCTTTTGACTTATTTAATCTTTTAAAAGAAGATCTACCTCCTGGACCTCGAGCTTTGTCATAAATGTGTACAGAATTTTTTTTACTTAATAAATTAGCTATTGTTGCTCCAGAAATTCCAGAGCCAATAACACAATAACTGCTCATTTTCCTGCAACAGTCATTCCTTCTATCATCATGGTAGGTGAATTGACTGAATATTCAAATTCTAAATCATTAGCTAAAATTATATTTTTAAACATATCCTTAAAGTTACCAGCAATTGTTATTTCATTTACTGGATATTTAAATTCTCCGTTTTCAACTAAAAAACCAGTGGCACCTACTGAATAATCTCCTGTTACTAGGTTAGATCCGTGACCAATAGTTTCGGTAATATAAAGGCATCTTGAATTTTTTTTCATAAGATCTTCGTAACTTATATTTCCGTTTTCAAAGTAAAGATTGGTGGTTCCACTACTTCTTCCATTTGATTTTAAATTCAATTTTTTTCCATTGTATGTGTCCACAAGATAATTTTTAAGTATTCCATTTTCTATAAGTTGTAATGTGTTTGAGTTTACACCCTCTGAGTCAAAATTTTGAGAACCCATTCCTTTAATTATGTCTGGTTTATCAATTACATTTATTGAATTTGCAAAAACCTGTTGATCAATTTTATCTTTTAAAAATGAAGTGCCTCTTGAAATTGCAGATGCAGATATTGCACTCGCAAAAGCACTTAACATTCCTTTTGAAATTCTTTTATCAAAAATTATGCTTATCTTCTCGCTTCCAATTTTGTTGGGACTTAATTTTCTTATAGTTTCATTAGCTGCCTTATTGCCAAGATCTATTGCTTGCTTAATATCAGATAAATGACGTTTACTAGAGAACTCGTAATCTCTTTCCATACTATTTTCATCTTTTGCAACTGTTACGCAAGAAGCGGTAAAAGATGAAGTTTTATAGCCGTCACAAAAACCCTCACTATTAGCTAGGACAAAATTAGATTTATTTTCAGTAAAACTAGATTCTGTATTTATGATTTGATTATCCGATGAGGCAGATTCCTCTAAATCTTTTAAATATTTTATTTTTTTGTCATTTTCGAATCTTGTCTCATCATACAAATTAAGATTGCTAATTTGTTTAGCTAACAAATTTTTATCAGGCAAAGAATTAAATTCGTCCTCTGGTGTAATTTTTGTAGTTTCAAAGCACTTTTCTATTAAAGTTTTTATGTTTTCATCTAGTAAATTTGAAGATGAAATTGAAGATCTTCTTTTACCTAAAAAAGTCTCTATACTTAATGCCAATCCATCTGATCTATCTGAGGCATCTAAGGATTTATTTCTAAAATTAACTGTTTCTGAAATTGAGTGACCTACTGTAACACTTGCATCAGTTGCTCCCATTTTTTTTGCTAAATCTAAACAGTATGAAGCTTTCGATTTTAGAAATTCTTGATCCTTAATCATAACACTTTAAAGTTTTGTTCCACCAACCGTCATTTTATCAATTAAAATTGAAGGTTGAGCTACTCCTACGGGAACTCCTTGCCCGGCTTTTCCACAAGTTCCTATACCAGGATCCATCATCATATCGTTTCCTACCATTGAAACTTCTCTAAGTATTGATGGTCCATCACCAATTAAAGTTGCACCCTTAATTGGAGAACCAATTTTACCATTATTTATTTCGTAGGCTTCTGTGCAATTAAATACAAATTTTCCTGAAGTAATATCTACCTGCCCTCCTCCAAAACTTACTGCAAAGATACCTTTATCAACAGATTTTATCATTTCATCTTGAGTTTGATTGCCACTTAACATCATTGTGTTTCTCATTCTGGGTAAAACAATATGTCTATAATTTTCTCTTCTCCCAGAACCAGTTGATTTTGTATTCATTAATCGCGCATTATGTCTGTCTTGCATAAAACCTTTAAGAATACCTTTTTCAATTAAAACTGTTTTTTCAGTTGGGGTTCCTTCATCGTCAATAGTTAAACTTCCTCTTCTATTATCTATTGTTCCATCATCTACAATTGTTACTCCTTCACTAGCAACTTTTTGACCCATAAGATTATGAAATGCTGAAGTTTTTTTTCTATTAAAATCTCCTTCAAGACCATGGCCGATTGCTTCATGAATTAATATTGCTGGCCAACCAGGTCCTAAGACCACCTTCATTTCCCCAGCAGGTGCGGGTTTACTTTCTAAATTAACTGACGCTATTCTTAGAGCTTCCTCACAAACATTTTTCCAATTATCATTTTTTAAATAATCATCATAGGATTGTCTACCACCAATACCATAAACACCTGTTTCTTTTCTGCCATTTTTTTCCAACATTACAGATACATTAAATCTTATTAATGGACGCACATCAGTAATCACTTCTCCACCTGATCTAATAATTTCTATCGATTTTTGCTCACCAGCAAAACTAGCTGTAACTTGTTTTACTGACCCATCTTTTTTTCTTAAAAAATCATTTACTTTATTTAAAATCTCTAATTTTGACTTCAAAGTTTTTTGTTCAATTGGATTGATATCTTCATACAATTTCTTGTTTGTTTTTGGAATTTGATGGTTATAAGTACCTTTAATTGATTTCAGAGTTGACTTAAGATTTTCTGATGAACTTTTTAATGAGTCTTTTGATATTTCATTTGAATATGAATAAGCAACAACCTCGTCCGAAATAGCTCTAAATCCAAATCCTAAATCGGAACTATAATTTGAATTCTTAATTTTGTTATCATCAAGTAGAATTGACTCCGATTTAGATTCCTCTAAATACAACTCACCATCATCACAATTTTTTAGAGTATCTGATACTATTTTGTCAACATCTTGTCTTGATAAGTCGGATTTATTAAAGAATTGGCTCATGCACCTTAAATAGAGGTTTATTGATAATTTTCAACTGATCATTTTACGCATGTACTATTTTTCACTAAAAGATAAGTATTATTAAATGAAAGTATATTTCAATAATTCCTGTAAAATCTGTAGATCAGAAATTAATCTCTATAGAAAAGAAAATATTCAAGATATTGATTGGATAGACATAACAAATAATTCAGATGCTGAAAAAGACACCTTTAGAAATGACAAACAATTGTTAAGAAGGCTTCATGTTAAAGAAAACGGTCAGATTATTCAAGGGGCTGAGGCATTTCTCTATATTTGGAAAAAAATCCCAAAGTACAAATTTTTGTATAAATTTTTTAAATTACCAATAATTTTCACTATGTTTAAATATGGGTATGAGATGGTTGCTTTTTTCCTATATTTAAAAAATAAAAAACAACTTAAAAATTAAGTTAAGAAAAATATTAAAAATTCACTTAATAAAGACATAGATAAAAGGAACATTATTAACAAAATTGAATACATAAGAGTTATAACTCTATTTCTTTTTCTTCTGAGTCTAACAAAAAATTTGTCATCTAGATCAGAGACATCTCTTTCGCCAACGACAGGATAATCATAACTCCATCTCCAAGTAGATTGGCCTAATCTAGAGTCAAGACTGTTAAAATATCTTATCCATGAAAGAACATATTTTAAGACTAAATATAAAATAATCATTAAAGCCGATGAAAATAACATCCTTAATGATACTTAATTATAAAGCAAAATTTAATTGATATTTTTGGCTCTTTTTCTTGCGATTAACTGCGTAAGAGCATCAACCATAGTATCTGAGGCCTTAAATATTTCATTATTTTTATACTCGTGAGAAATATTTTTGTCAGGATTGGTTTTATCTTCAATAACTATGCCTTCATCTGGTGAATTATTTTTAATATATATTAATAATAACCATTCATCATCTGAGGCTTCGTCCCATTTAATGTATACCTCTCCTGTCTCAAATCTTCTGTCTATACATCTAAAGATAGACATATGTCTTGTTATATGTCTTTTATTTAATTGAAATACTAAACTGCTAGCACTTCTATAAAAACTTTCGAGAGCAAACTCAATTTTCTGTCTAGCTAAAGTATATTCTTTTTCTTTTTGTAGAAGTGTTTCTCTATCTTCATCTCCTTGAATTTTAACTCCTAATGCCTCTACTCTTTCCCTAATTTTTTGATCTCTAATAATTCGATATTTTTCTTTTAATTTTTCTATCCTTTGTTGTAAGCCAGCATAATCCTCCCTTTTTTCTCTTAAGGAAATTTTTTCCAATTTCTCTAATTCTTTAACTTCTCTAACTCTAAACTTTTCAATTTGCCTATCTAATTTTAATTGTTGTAAAAATTGCTTTTGTTTTTCTGCTTGCTCAATTCTCAAAAGAGCTTGTTCTTTCTTTAAAAATAATTTAATTTCTTTCGTCCTTTGCTTTTCTAACCTAATTTCATCTTTTAAAGCTTGTTCTTTCAATTTAACCTTTAGTTCAACATCTTTTTGTTTTTCTTTTGCAATTTCAATCTTTTCTAACCTTTCTTTTTCTTGTTTTTCTAATTTTAATCTTCTTGCTTCATCTTTTTTTAGAATTTTATATTGTGAAATTGTGTCTGCTATTTTATCAAAAAATGCTTGAATATATTTTTCAAAACCAAAGT
>CACNXU010000011.1 GCA_902624585.1 uncultured Pelagibacteraceae bacterium
TATAATTTGTCTTTATCTATATTTTGCAATTTAAATTCACTTAGTTCTCTATTAACAGGAGAGTTGTGATCAAGTGTTACAAGTTTTTTACTTATTAATGCTTTATCTTTATTCTCAATTAAAGTTTCTCTTCTTTTATTTTGCTTAATCTCATTAGCAGATTTTAGTAAATTTTCTAAAGTTCCATATTTATTAATTAACTCTGCAGCTGTCTTCACACCTATCCCAGGGACACCAGGGACATTATCACTACTGTCTCCTGCTAAAGATTGCACATCAATGACTTTTGAGGCATCTACACCAAATTTTTTTACAACATCATCATCGGTTATAAATTTGTTTTTCATAGGGTCAAAAATCCGAACCCCTTTTTTATAAAGCTGCATTAAATCTTTATCCGATGAAACAATTGTAACTTTTGCTCCTTTTCTAAGGATTTGATCAACATATGTAGCTATTAAATCATCTGCTTCATAATTGGGTAGATCTACAGATGGTAAATTAAATGCTAAGACTGATTTTCTTATATACTCAAATTGTGGGGCTAAATCATCAGGCGCCTCTGACCTATTAGCTTTGTAATCGCTATAAATTTCATTTCTGAAAGTTTTTCTTGCTGAGTCAAATATTACTGCAAAGTGCGTTGGTTTTTGTAAGTTTTGATCAGATTTTGAGTCCTCTAATAATTTAAATAACATACTGCAAAAACCACTTACTGCGCCTGTAGGAAGTCCATCACTTTTTCTCGTCAATGGAGGCAAAGCATAATAAGCTCTAAAAATATATCCAGAGCCATCAATTAAATAAAAGTGATCTGTTTTTTGAATTTTATTCATGAAATATAATTAAATATTACAATGCTAACATATTCTGTATATAAAAAAATTTACTTTCAATTATTATAACAATTATAAGTAGATTATTTTTTATATTTTAGGTATTATTTAATAATGGAATTAACAAAAAATTTCACACAAGCTCAACTAATTAAATCACTGGTTGTTGTTATTCTTGGTTCAATAGCTCTAACCATATCAGCAAAAATCAAAATCCCTTTCTATCCAGTTCCTATGACTATGCAAACTTTTGTTGTTTTATTTTTAGGAATAAGTTTAGGGCATAAAATTGCACTAGCCACAATTGGTCTATATTTAATTGAGGGAATTGCAGGACTTCCTGTATTTTCAAATTCTCCTGAAAAAGGTGTTGGGTTAGTTTACTTTACAGGACCAACTATGGGTTACTTAATTGGTTTTTTAACAGCTTGTTACTTAGCTTCTAAAATAAAGATTAATGACAATTTTTTTGTTATTTTATTTAAATTAATTATCGCTACTTCAACAATTTATATCTTGGGTCTAATATGGCTTGGCACATTAATTGGATGGGACAAACCAATTTTTACTTTAGGTGCAAAACCATTTTTATTAGCTGAGATATTTAAAATTATGCTTTTAGCGCTTTTGACAAAGCAAATAATTAAAATTAAAAAATTTATCTAGGTGATCTTTTTGAAAGAATTCTTTGAAGAGTTCGTCTGTGCATTTTAAGTCTTCTTGCTGTTTCTGAAACATTTCTATTACACAGCTCAAAAACTCTATGTATATGTTCCCACTTAACTCTGTCAGCAGACATTGGGTTTTCTGGTGGTGCTGCTTTTTTTGAAGGATCTGCCAATAATGCTTTCTCTACATCCTCTGCATCAGCAGGTTTAGCTAAATAGTCTATAGCACCTTCTTTGATTGCAGCTACAGCCGTTGGAATATTTCCGTAGCCAGTTAACATTATAATCCTACTATCACTGTTTGAAGACTGAATTTCTTTTACAACCTCTAGTCCATTCCCATCTCCAAGTCTTAGGTCTACAACAGCAAAACCAGGTTTCTTGCTTTTAACAGATTCAACTCCCTTTTGCACACTCTCAGCTTGAAAAACCTCAAATCCTTTTTTTTCCATCGCTCTTGCTAAACGCTCACGAAAAGGGTTGTCATCATCAACGATTAATAATGACTTATTCTCAAAATCATTGAGATTCTGGAGTTTTGCTTCTTCTTTCATAAACCTTATATGGGGTCTCTTAAGAATATTACAATACATGAATTTAAAGCATAACTGGCTTGAATTATTTGCTTTACTTTAGTGTTGTTTACTTTATATGCCAAAAAATATTAAAGTTTTTTTTAAAAAGACTTTTTTTTATTAAATTTTTTTTGGAGGCATTTGAAATGCAAAAATTTAAATCAGTTGAAGAACTAGTTAACCAACTGAAACCTGAAAAACCAGTTTATTGTATAAGAAAGAATTCTATAAAATTAGCTGTCAAATTTTTCTTAAACAAATTTCCAGGTAAAGTTTTATATGCGGTCAAAACTAATCCACACCCTGAAGTAATCAAAACAGTAATTGAAGGTGGAGTTAAACAATTTGATGTTGCGTCAATTGAGGAAATTAAAAATATTAGAGCTTTTAGCAACACGGCTAAATGCTCTTATATGCATACAGTTAAAAGTAGAGAAAGTGTAAAAGAGGCATATTTTAATTATGGTGTTAAAACTTTTTCATTAGATACAAAAGATGAACTTATTAAAATAATTGAAAGTACAAATAATGCTAAAGATTTAGAATTATTTGTAAGAGTTGCTGTTTCAAATGAACATGCAGAAATTGATTTATCAAAAAAATTTGGTGCTTTAACTTCTGAAGCAATAGGTTTGTTAAGACTAGTAAAACAATATGCTGTCAAGATTGGTTTAAGTTTTCACGTTGGCTCACAATGTATGCATCCAATTTCTTATACAAAAGGAATTAGTGAAATTGGAAATATAATTAAAAAGACAAAAATAATTCCAGACTACATAAATATAGGTGGAGGTTTCCCTACAATCTATCCTGATTTAATTCCACAATCTCTAAATAATTATTTTAATGAGATAAAAAAAAGTTTAGAAAATTTAAAACTTGATAAACTTCCAGAAATTATTTGTGAACCTGGTAGAGCTCTAGTAGCTGAAAGTGGTTCAACCGTTGTAAGAGTTAATTTAAGGAAAAAACAAAAGCTTTATATTAATGATGGTACCTATGGTACTCTTTTTGATGCTGGTACACCAAACATTGTATTCCCATCTAGAATGATTAAAGAAAATTCTAATAAAATAATTTCAAAAAAATTAACCGCTTTTGATTTCTTTGGACCTACATGTGATAGCATGGATTATATGAAAGGTCCTTTTTTGCTTCCAAATAATATTAAAGAAAATGATTATATTGAACTTGGTCAACTTGGGGCATACGGATTAACATTTAGAACTAAGTTTAATGGTTATTACTCAAATGAAATTTATGAAGTTGAAGATAACCCAATAATGACAATGTATGATAAAGACATTAAAAAAGCCAACTTGGTAGCTTAATGTCGACTCAAAAAAATCCAGGTCATAACAGTAAAAGAGATTTCTTAAAAAATCCTGTTGAGCACATCGATATAACTTCTTTCGACTCTAGAAAAATTATATCCTCAATGGAAAAAATGTCATTTGTTTCCAGAGAAACAGCAAATGCTGCTAATATTTATAACGAGATGCTTAAAGATAAAGATTGTACAATTTTCCTTACCTTAGCAGGGTCTACTTCGGCAGCTGGATGTATGAATATTTATAAAGATTTAGTAAAATATAATATGGTGGATGCAATCGTTGCAACAGGTGCTTCTATAGTAGATATGGATTTTTTTGAAGCTCTTGGTTTTAAACATTATCAAGGTTCACAGTTTCAAGATGATACTGAGCTGAGGGACAACTATATTGATAGAATTTACGATACCTACATAGATGAAGAAGAGCTTCAAATGTGTGATAAAATAATATGTGAAATCGCTAATAAACTAGAAGCGAGAAGCTATACTTCAAGAGAGTTCATTTATGAAATGGGAAAATATCTAAAAAATAACTCAAAGAAAAAAGACTCTTTAATTGAAACCGCTTTTGACAACAATGTTCCTATTTTCTGCCCTGCTTTTACTGACTCGAGCGCAGGATTCGGGCTAGTTATGCATCAAGAACAAAATCCAAAAAAACATATGACTATAGACTCAGTTAGAGAATTTAGAGAACTAACAGAAATTAAAATCAAATCTAAAGGTTCTGGATTATTTATGATTGGTGGTGGTGTGCCTAAAAACTTTATTCAAGATACTGTTATTTGTGCTGAACTATTAGGAAAAGATGTAGACATGCATAAATATGCTGTTCAAATTACTGTTGCTGATAGTAGAGATGGTGCATGTAGCAGCTCCACATTAAAAGAAGCAAGCTCTTGGGGCAAAGTAGATATTACGAAAGAACAGATGGTATTTGCAGAAGCAACAAGTGTTTTGCCATTAATTGCTAGTGATGCTTATCATAAAGGTGAGTGGAAAAATAGAACAAGAAAAAACTTTGCAAAAATTTTTAAATAAAATTGAAATATCTCTTAAATAAAAACGGATTTTTAGGAATTGATAATAAGTTTAGCTTTAAAGAAAAAGCTGTAATTGTTCCATTTGGATTAGAAAAAACTGTCAGTTATGGAGGAGGAACAAGAAATGGACCTAAAGAAATAATAAAAGCATCTCATCAAGTTGAGCTATATGATGAAGAGCTTAACTGCGAACCTTATAAAAAAATAGGTATTAAAACTTTAAAACCATTTAAAATAGACAAAAATATTAAAAAAGCCCTGGATAAAATCTCAAAAATTAATAAAGAGATTTTAGATAAAAAACTTTTCCCAATGACTTTAGGTGGAGAACATTCAATAACACCTGGATGTATTGATCCTTTTACTAAAAAATATAAAAATATTTGCCTCTTGCATTTTGATGCCCATGCAGATTTACGTCAAAGCTATAATGGAGAAAAACTTTCACATGCCTCAGCAATTAGAAGATGTCTGGATTATAAAAATGTTTCTTTAATTTCATTTGGGATAAGAAATATCTCAGAAAGTGAAATTCCATTTTTAAAAAAGAATTCCTCAAGAATAAATATATTTTGGGCAAAAGATAAAAAAAAATGGAATTTGTCTAAATTTAAAAAACTAATTAAAAACAAAACTGTTTATCTAACATTCGATGTAGATGGATTAGATTCAAGTATTATGCCTGCAACGGGTACACCTGAACCAGGAGGGCTTTTATGGGATGAAACATTGGATATAATAAGAATTGCAGCAAAAAACTCTAAAATTGTTGGTGCAGATATTAATGAGCTGGCTCCAATTAAAGGATTTAATTCTTATAATTTTCTTGTTGCAAAATTAGCTTATAAAATTTTGTCTTATAAATTTTTATATTAAATTTTAATTGGTTTAATAATTTTCAATAACATTCTGAATGGTATCAACATTATTATCGCAACTAAAATTTTTACTGCTAAATCTCCAAGAGATAAAGTAACCCAAGGTACTCCTGTTGCATAAAATGATATTGAGAAAAATAAAAATGTGTCAACTGTTGATCCAATCAAAGATGAAGTAAGTGGTGCAACAAACCACTCTTTTTTTCTTAATCGATCAAAAATTTGAATGTCCAACAATTGAGCAGTAATAAAAGCAACCCCTGATCCAATTGCAATTCTAACCGAGATTAAATCTGCAAAATCAGTTGAGAATAACAATGTAAATATAATTCCTATTAAAAAGCCCAAGTATACAATTTGCCTTGCTAATAATTTTCCATACGACCTATTTGCTAAATCTGTTATTAAAAAAGCTATTGGGTAACTAAAAGCTCCATAAGTTAAAATCTCATTTAATCCAAAATAGTTGATTGGGAACTGAACTAAATAATTAGAAGATAGTACCACAACCCCCATCATTATTGACAGAGTGATAAATAATTTGTTCATTAAGCTGATTTAGCTACAGGTTTCTTTTTAAAAGGAGATTTAATTAAAACTACTTTTTTTAACTTTTTTAATCTAGGAGATAAATTTTTATTTTTTACAGTTTTTAAAAATTCATCAAAACTACCTTTTTTGTCAACTGACCTTACACCTGAGTTACTTACAGTAAGTTTTAAACTTCTTCCAGTAAGCTCACTTGTAAATTTTACTTTCTTCAGGTTAGGTAAAAATCTTCTTTTAGTCTTGTTGTTAGCATGACTAACATTATGACCTTTCATTGGAATTTTACCGGTAAGTTCGCATTTTTTTGACATAATAACAGTGCCTATATAAGGGGAGATATTGAAAGCGTCAAGTTTAATACATTTAAGAAACAGTTTTATTTCCAACAATTTCTGTGAAATTTTTGACACCATCTCTTATTAGTAATTCTTTTAGGTCTTTTTTAATCATGCCAGCAATATTGGGTCCTTGAAATACCATGCCTGTATATAACTGAACATAATCTGCTCCTAATAAAAACTTATCATAAGCTGCTTTACCTGAGTCAACGCCGCCCACTCCAATTATTTTAATTTTACCTTTAATTAAATTATAGAACTTACTTATTAAAAGATTTGATTTTTTTTCAATAGGTTTTCCAGATAAGCCACCTTTTTGATGTCTCTGTATATCTTGAAGTGTTTCCCGAGAAGCTTCAGAAGTATTTGAAATTATTATTGCGCTTATTTCATTTTCTAAAAGTATTTCTGAAATTAAGTCAATTTGATTTTCACTTATATCTGGTGAAATCTTTACAGCCACAGGAATTTCAGATTTTAATTGTTTTTTTTTCTCTGAGACAGATTTTAATAACTCTTTCAATTTATTCTTTTCATGAAAATTTCTTAGATTTTCAGTATTTGGTGAAGAAATATTAATTGTAATATAATCTGCAACTTCAGAAAATTTTTCTAATCCAATTAGATAATCATTCAATCTATCATTAGAATCTTTGTTTGGACCTACGTTTACACCTAGTACACCTAGTTTTTTATTAGATTTTATTCTGTTTAATATTGTATCTGATCCATGGTTGTTAAAACCTAACCTATTAATTAATGCTTTATCTTCAACCAATCTAAACACTCTTGGTTTTTCATTCCCATATTGTTTTAATGGTGTAACCGTGCCTACTTCAACAAATCCAAAACCCAACTTAAATAAAGGGTTGTATACCTCACCATTCTTATCGAAACCTGCTGCAATCCCTATGGGATTATCAAGATTTTGATTAAAAAGTTTTGTTTTTAAAATAGGATCATTTTTGTTTTCATCAAATATATTTGAAACTAAATTAAGTTTGAGCGATTGAATTGCTAAAAAATGTGCTCTTTCAGGATCAATTTTAAATATTAATGATCTTAAATTTGAATACATTATTTCAATTTACTAATTATCAACTCTTTTGTTTCGTTAACACCGAAAAAACTTATAAAAAAACCCATTCTAGGTCCATTTTCATCTCCAAATACCACTTCATAAATTAATTTAAACCAATCTCTTAGGTTTTGTGCATACCCATTCTCTTTACCTGTTGAATATATTAATGTTTGTATATCCTCAGGAGACATCTGATCATTACATTGTTCTAAAGTTTTAACTAAAGCTTGTAGAGCTAATTTTTCATTTTCAGATGGATTTTTATATTTTTTTTGAGCCTTAATAACATCATTAAAATACTTAATTGCATAACCAACTAGTCCATCAAAAATTGGGAAGTTTTTTTCATGAATGTTAGATTTATATTTTTTAACAAACTTCCATAATAAATCTTTATTATCAGCATTGCTTGTCTCAACTAAATTCAACAACATAGAAAAAGACATAATCATTTCTTCTTTTGGAATATTGCCATTATGAACATGCCAAACAGGATTCATTACCAATTGTTGTTCTGTTTGTTTTTTTGATTTTTCAATATTATCAAGGTACTCATCTACAGCTTTTGGCACTATTTCATTATAAAGTTTTTTAGCTCTTTTTGGATTTTGATACATGTATAAAGATAAGCTTTCAGGTGAGGCATATTTTAACCACTGGTCGATGGTAATACCATTTCCTTTAGATTTTGAAATTTTTTCACCCTTTTCATCAAGAAATAATTCGTAAGCAAATCCAGATGGATGTTTTTTACCGATTAAATTTATAATTTTAGTTGATAAAATTGCACTCTCAATAAGGTCTTTTCCATACATTTCAAAATCTATATCTAGAGCATACCATCTCATTGCCCAATCAACTTTCCATTGTAATTTACAATTTCCATCCAAAATACTAGATTCTAATTTTTTACCCTTATTATCAAAAATTATTTTAGAATTTTTTTTATCAATTTCTATAACTGGAATTTCGAGAACATGACCTGTATCTGGACAAATTGGTAAAAAAGGACAGTAAGTTTGTTGACGTTCTTTGCCTAAAGTTGGAAGTATAATATTCATTATACCATCATAATTTTCTAAAATAATTTTTAAAGTTGGGTTGAAAAAACCACTTTTGTATAAAGATGTTGAGCTTTTAAAACTGTATTCAAAATTAAAACTATTTAAAAAATCTTTTAACATTTCATTATTATGTTCTCCAAAACTTGCAAATTTTTTAAATGGATCTGGAACTTGTGTTAATGGTTTATGTAAGTTTTTATTTAGCAATTCCTGATTAGGAACATTATCAGGAACTTTTCTTAGACCATCCATATCATCAGAGAAAGTAATTATTTCTGCTGGTAAATCTGTAAGTTGCTTTAAAGCATTAACCATCATTGAGGTCCTTGCAACTTCTCCAAATGTTCCAATATGAGGAAGGCCACTTGGGCCATATCCTGTTTGAAGAGTAATTTTACCTTTTTTATCAATAAATGATTTTCTCTCACGAAGCATTTTTTTTGCTTCAACGAAAGGCCAAGCACTTGTTTTGTCTAAAATTTCTTTTTTAATCACGAATATATCTTTTATAAAAATCTTAAATTGGCGATTTTATTAATTCTTATAGAGTTGAAATTTATTTACCATAAAATAATGTTCTTTCAAAATGTCTAATTATAAAACTGTTTTTTTTACACTAGGAATTTTGCAAATAATTTTAGGGATCTCAATGTTCATCCCAATAATTGCTCAATTTATTTATTCAGAAATAGATTCATCATTTTTTGGTGCATCTATTGTTACTATAATTTTTGGATCATTATTTTTTCTTTCAAATCTAGACCACGACAAAAAATTAAATTTGCAACAAGCATTTTTATTAACCGCCTTGTCATGGTTAAGTATTGCTATTTTTGGATCTTTACCATTTATATTTTCGACAATTGAACTTTCAATTACTGATGCTTTTTTTGAAAGTATGTCTGGTATTACAACAACTGGATCAACAATTATTTCTGACTTAGAGAATACACCAAAAGGTATTCTATTATGGAGAGCAATACTTCAATGGTTGGGGGGTATTGGTATAATTGTTATGGCAATTACCCTGATGCCTATAATGAATGTTGGTGGTATGCAATTATTTAAAATTTCTAGCAATGACTCATCTGAAAAAATTCTTCCTAAATCAAAAGAAATAGCTTTAAGACTTATTTATATTTATTCAGGCCTAACTGTTCTTTGTGCATTATCATATTGGCTATTTGGAATGGGAAAATTTGATAGTTTAACTCATTCTATGACTACCATAGCTACTGGTGGATTTTCTAATTATAATCAATCTATCGGATATTTTGACAGTGTTCTTATAGAAATATCATCGATGATTTTTATAATTTTAGGAAGTATTCCATTTATTGCATATATTAAATTTATTAGCGGTAATAAAAAAATATTTTTAAACGATATTCAAATCAGAACATTTATTAAAATAATAATTATAAGCATTATTATTTTATCAATTTATTTATTATTTAATAATAACGGAAACTTTAGTTTAAGATCTATTTTTTTTAATACAATTTCAATATTGACTGGAACAGGTTATGTAAATGCTGAATTCGACGGTTGGGGAAGTTTTCCTATAACAATATTTCTTGCATTAATGTTTATTGGGGGCTGTGCTGGATCAACTACTTGCGGCGTCAAAATTTTTAGAATTCAAATTCTATATTTATTTATATTAAATCAATTAAAAAAAATTATATATCCCAAGGGAATATTTGTAATTAAATACGATCAAGGATCTGTTGATGATAAATTTATTGCATCAATAATTTCATTTATTTATTTTTATTTTGTTATTTTTTTTATTTTAGCTGCATTATTATCATTAACTGGTCTTGATTTTATAACTGCTATCTCTGGAGCGGCAACATCAATATCAAATGTTGGTCCAGGTTTAGGACCTATTATCGGGCCTAATGGAGATTTTTCATCTTTGCCTGATATTTCTAAATGGATCTTAACTGTAGGTATGATTTTAGGTAGACTTGAGTTGTTTGCAATATTAGTATTGTTCTTACCATCTTTTTGGAGAAATTAATTATGTCTGAAACAAAGAAACAAACATGGCTTGATTCTCTTGCAGTTTATAAAGATATTCGAATGGTAAGAATTCTTTTATTAGGTGCAATAAGTGGATTTCCATGGGTATTAATTGCAAGTAGCTTAAGTCTCTGGCTTAAAGAAGAAGGTCTAAGTAGATCAACAATTGGATGGGCAGGTTTAATTTTTGGAGTATACGCTTTCAATTATTTGTGGGCTCCCATTATAGATAGAATTCAAATTCCAATACTAACAAAAAAATTAGGTCATAGAAGAGGATGGATAGTTTTGATGCAATTAATTATTTTGTTAAGTCTTGTTGTTTGGAGTGTGATTAATCCAACTGAAAATTTGGCTTTATTAATTACTGTAGGTTTAATTATTGCTATCGCGTCAGCAACCCAAGATATAACTGTGGATGCATTAAGAATTGAACAGATAAATGAAAATGAAGGAAAATCAATGGCTGCAGGCGCAGCCATGGCTGTTGTTGGTTGGTGGACAGGTTATAAATTAGGTGGAGTTGTTGCTTTATTTACAGCAGAATTTTTTGAAAACCTAGGGGTAGCTGACTACTGGCAAGCTACTTTTTTAATTTTAGGTATTTTAATAATTTTAATGAATATTGGATTAATGTTTGTTCATGAACCTATAGAGACAAACAGAGAAGCAAAACAGAGAGAAACAGACAAGTTAATTGAAGGAAAACTTGGATCTAGCAATATTATTACAAACTTTATCGCTTATATTACAGGAACTATAGGCGGACCTATTATTAGTTTTTTTAGAAAAAATGGTTTTGCCATTGCAGCTGGAATTTTAGGATTTGTTTTCTTGTTTAAGATAGGTGAGGCATTTATGGGAAGAATGTCTATTGTTTTTTATAAAGAAATTGGTTTCTCCAAAGGTCAAATTGCAATTTATTCAAAAGGTCTTGGTTGGATAACTACAGTTGTATTTACTTTGTTGGGTGGAGTAATGGCCATGAGAGCTGGAACAATTAAAACTATGTTCTTTGCTGGTGGGTTAATGGCTGTAACCAATCTTTTATTTGCAGTTTTAGCATGGACTGGAAAATCAGAAATTTTATTTGCAATTGCGGTTATAGCTGATGATATCACAGCAGCTTTTGCAACTGTAGCATTTGTTGCATTTATATCATTACTAGTTGATAGAACTTATACAGCCACACAATATGCATTACTTGCTTCAATTGGTACTGCTGGTCGAACTACTTTAGCTTCATCCTCAGGAGCTTTAGTTGACTGGTTAAATGGAGATTGGGGAACATTTTTTGTTCTAACAACTATTATGGTGATACCTTCGTTGATTTGTTTGTGGTTAATTAAAAACAAAATTAAAATTGGTGCAAAATAATTTTTACTTCATAGGTAATTTTTCAAATATTTACAAAAATCCTTCCAGAAGATCTGAAGTAATTTCACAAATTATATATGGTGAAAAATTCAAAATATTAGCAAAAAATAAAAATTGGATAAAAATTAAAACTTTATTTGATAATTATAAGGGTTTTATAAAAAATTCAAAATATATAGAAAAATTTAGCTCCAATTATAAAGTCAGTTCACTAAAAGCAAAGATTTATAAGAAACCTGGAATTGGAACAAGCAGTTGGCTTCCACTTGCATCCAAATTATCTGTATTTGAACAAAATAAGAATTACGTAAAAATTGAGAAAAATAAATGGATTAAAAAAGTGGATATTAAAAAAATAAACCATAAAGAAAATAATTTTACAAAAGTATTTAAAAAATTTCTCGATGTAAAATATGTTTGGGGTGGAAAAACATTTAAAGGTATTGATTGTTCAGCCTTATTGCAAATATTTTATTGTTATAATAATTCGTTTTATCCAAGAGATACAAAAGATCAGATCAAATATACAAAAAAGAATTTAAAGAAGAAACTCTTTAAAAAAGGAGATATTATTTTTTGGAAAGGTCATGTTGCAATTTGTTTAAATTCTAAACAACTAATTCATGCTTATGGTCCAGAAAGAAAAGTAATTATTATGCCAATTATAGAAACAATTAATAGAATTGAAAAAACTGCCAAGCTAAAGGTAAAAAAAGTATCTAGAATAAAATATTAATTTCTTCCAAAGTCAGGCTTGTCTATATCTTGTTTTAATTTGATGATTTTTGACCTTACTTTTTTAGTCTGAATAAGTTTCTTTACGATAGACTTATTATTTTTTGAATTAATATCTTTTTTAAATTGATTTAAATTTTTAATAAATAAATCAATCGCTTTTGAAATATTATTTTTATTGTTAAAAAAAATATCTCTCCACATGATTTCATTTGATGCTGCAATCCTAGAAAAATCTCTTAATCCACCAGCACTATATTTGATTAGCTCATAATTTTGTTTTTTCTCAAAATCTTGTGCAGATTTCACCAGATTATATGCAATTAAGTGTGGTAAATGACTAGTAATAGAAAAAATTTTGTCATGTTTTTCAGCGCTCATAACAACTACTTTTGATCCAATTTTTTTCCAAAACTTAGTTAGAATATTTATATTATTTTTTTTAATATTTTTTTCTTTAATTATTATGCACCATCTATCAGTAAACATATTTTCTTTACCATGCTCTGGTCCACTGACCTCTGATCCAGCTATCGGGTGACTTTGAATCCAATGAATACCTTTCTTTAAAAATTTATTTATAATTTTAGAAGTTTCAATTTTTGAAGAACCAATATCTGTAATCAATGTTTTCGATGGTATAAATTTATTAATTTTTAAAATAATATTTTTGTATTCACTCATTGGTGTACAAAAGATGATTAAATCGGAATTACTTGTACCTTCTTTTAATGATTTAACAATTGTTCCAGGTAATTTTAATCTTTTTATCTTAGCAATATTTGATTTTGATTTTTCATAAATAAATATTTTTTTCGCTAGTTTTTTTTTGCTAATACGCCTCAATAAAGATGAACCTAATAATCCACAGCCAATAATTAAAATATTTTTCATTTTTTCAATACTTGCTTAATAACACTCATAAATTTTAAGTTTTCTTTTTTAGATCCAATAGTTAACCTTAATTTATTCTTTATATGATAACCATCTTCTGTTGATCTTAAAATAATTCCTTTATTTTTAAGTTTTTCATAAAGAAATTTTGCTGAATATCTGCATTTCTCAAAATTAAGTAACAAAAAATTTGCTGAAACTGAATTTGAAAAAATATTATATGTCTCAAGAAATTTCTTAATTTTTTCAGAATATAATAAATTATGTCTAATCGATTTATTTATGAAAGCTTTATCCTTCAGTGACTCGGTGGCAGCTAATTGAGCAATACCATTTACATTAAATGGTGGTTTTATAACATTTAGCGCATCAACTATTTTTTTTGATCCATATCCCCAGCCTACTCTCAGAGAAGCTAATCCAAACATTTTAGAAAAAGTTCTAAGGATGAAAACATTGTCTTTATTTTTAAACAAATCTAACCCAGATGAATAATCTTTGTTTTTCATATATTCCGCATAGGCATCATCTATAACTAGTAAAATTTTTTTATTTAATCTTTTTCTTAATTCTAAAACTTCTTTTTTCGTTAAGTAAGTTCCTGTAGGATTGTTTGGGTTAGCTATAAACACAACTTTAGTTTTTTTTGTTATTTTTTTTAAAATTTCATTTACTGAAACTGTAAAATTAATTTCTTTTGCAAACACAACTTTTGCACCTACAATTTTTGAGTAAATTCTGTACATTAAAAAACTGTACTCTGGTACCACAACCTCATCTTTTGGGTTTAAAAACAACTGACAGAGCATTTGAATAACTTCATCTGAACCAGCTCCACAAATAATTTTCTCAGAATTACATTTATAAGCTTTAGATATTGCTTTTCTTAAATTTTGAGATTTTCCATCTGGATATTTATCTAAATTCAGATTTTTATTTAATATTATTTTCTCTGCTTTAGGGCTCATACCTAAAGCAGACTCATTTGCAGAAAGCTTAATTACGTTCTTAAGTTTCTTAACTTTTGATTTACCAGGCTTATAAGCCTCAATTTTAAATTTTTTGAATTTTGGAGTTATCATTTTTTTTAATTTATGTGCTCTTTATAGATAAAATTACAAAATTTTATAGAGAATAAGAGGATTTTTTAAAAAATTGACATAATAAATAAGTTCTAGTAAAAAAATTATGCGCTGATTTAACTGAATTGCGAGCGCTTAAAAAAAACCGCTAAAATAGTTTTTTTTCTCACAATTCGAAACAGTCAAAAACTATGAATACTGAGAAAAACATAAAAACTTTAATTGTAAAGAAACCACTAAAATTAGACTGTGGAAAGACTATAAAAGATTTTCCGATAGCCTATGAAACTTACGGTTCACTTAATTCAAAAAAAGATAATGCAATATTAGTTTTTCATGCTCTAACAGGAGATCAATTTATAACTGGAATAAACCCTGTAACTAATAAAGAGGGTTGGTGGAGTTATGCAGTAGGTCCTGATAAAGCTATCGATACGAATAAATATTTTGTTATTTGCTCTAACGTAATTGGTGGATGTATGGGATCATACGGACCAAGTCATAAAGATCCTGATCAAAAAATTTTTGGAACAAATTTTCCCGTTATTACAATTAATGATATGGTGAATGCTCAATATAATTTACTTGATCATTTTGGTATTGATAAACTGTTTTCTATAACTGGTGGTTCAATGGGAGGTATGCAAGTCCTTCAGTTTATTAGCAACTTTCCTGATAAATCTAAAACAGTGATACCGATAGCAACCACATCTAGTCATTCAGCTCAAAATATTGCTTTTAACGAACTAGGTAGACAAGCTATTACAGCTGATAGTAACTGGAAAGATGGGAATTATACATCAAACGATACTAATCCTGGAAAAGGATTGGCAGTAGCTAGAATGGCAGCTCATATTACTTATTTATCTAAAAAAGGTTTGCAGGAAAAATTTGGAAGAAAGTTACAAGAAAGAGAAGATCTTAAATTTGGATTTGACGCTGATTTTCAAATAGAAAGTTATTTAAGATATCAGGGCTCAGTTTTCGTAGATAGATTTGATGCAAATAGTTATCTTTATATTACTAGAGCTATGGATTATTTTGATTTAGCTAAGCAATTCAATGGTAATCTTTCAGAAGCATTTATAAATACAAAAGCGAAATTTTTTATAATTTCTTTTACTTCAGATTGGCTTTATCCAACACAAGAAAACAAAGATATTGTGATTGCTTTAAACTCAATAGGAGCTGATGTTGGATTTGTAGAAATTGAGTCAGATAAAGGTCACGACTCCTTTTTGCTAGATGTTCCTGATTTCTTAAATGCACTTAAAAACTTTTTAGATAAATCTTATGAAGAAAATTAATTATGAAAAATGAATTTCAAGTAATAGCAGATTTAATTGAAAAAGATAAGAAAGTCTTAGATGTAGGTTGTGCTGATGGAACTTTAATGAAATTTTTAAAAGATAATAAAAACATAAATATAAGAGGATTAGAAATTTCAAAAGAAAAAGTACAAGAATGTATCGCAAAAGGTTTAACTGTAATTGAGGGAAATGCTGAGAAAGATTTAAAACAATTTCCAGACAAATCGTTTGATTATGTTGTTTTAAGTCAAACACTTCAAGCTTTTCTTAATCCTGAATTAGTTTTAGATGAACTTTTAAGAGTTGGAAAAAAAGCAATAGTTACTATTCCTAATTTTGGATATTGGAAAGTAAGGTTTCATTTATTATTTAAAGGTACAATGCCGATTACAAAAACATTACCAGATGAATGGTATAATACTCCAAATTTACACATGTGCACAATCAAAGATTTTTTCCATTTCGTAAAATCAAAAGATATAAAGATTTTTAAATCACTCGCATTAAACAATCTTAATACATCGATAATAAATGAAAGTAATTTAGGTGTTAAAAATTTGTTTGCAGATCTTGGTATATTTTTGATAGAAAAATAAAATGCTTATTGAAATTATACCTTGTCTTCAAGACAACTATAGCTATTTAATAATAGACGAAAGTAATAATTCTGCGTGTATTGTAGATCCCAGTGAGGCTGAGCCAATAATAAATTTTCTAAAAAATAAAAATATAAAATTAAAATACATTCTTAATACTCATCATCATTACGATCATATTGGAGGAAATCAAGAATTAAAAAAAAAATATGGATCAATTGTTGTAGGTTTTAAAGGAGACTCAAAAAGAATACCTGGAATAGACATATTATTAGAAGACAATCAAATATGGAAAGCTGAAAACTTTGAAGCTAAAATTATGCATATACCTGGACATACTTCAGGCCATATTTGTTTTAATTTTTTTAAAGAAAAATTAGTTTTTGTTGGAGATACTCTTTTCTCACTTGGTTGTGGAAGAATATTCGAAGGTTCTTATGAGGAAATGTTTGAATCTTTAATTAAAATTAAATTATTACCAGAAGATACAAAAATTTATTGTGGACATGAATACACTCTTAACAATGCAAAATTTTGCAAAAAATATGATTCTGAAAACAAAGATTTACAAAAAAAAATAGAAAAAATAGAAAAATTAAGAGAAAATGGAATTCCTACCGTACCCACAACTTTAAAAGAGGAATTGGAGTGTAATATATTTTTAAGAGCAAAAGATGTTAAAACCTTTTCAAAATTAAGAGATTTTAAGGATAATTTCTAATTAATTCGGCTTGACTAAAGGCTAGCTGCAACTATATTGCGTTAACTTTAAATTAAATCATACTATGTCATACGCAGTAATAAAAACAGGTGGAAAACAGTATAAAGTAAAATCTGGAGAAATTCTAAAGATTGAAAAACTACCAGACTCTAAACCTGAAACTAAAATAGAGTTTAATGAAATCTTGGCATATGGTGATGATAAATCAATTGAAATTGGAACTCCAAATGTTGAGGGTGCAAAAGTAGAGGCTGATTTAATTAAAAATAGCAAAAATAGAACTATTTTAATTTTCAAAAAAAGAAGAAGACAAAATTCAAGAAGAAAAAATGGGCATAGACAAGAATATTCTATGATAAGAATTAACAAAATTTTTTCAAAAGATGGTAAAGTGTTATCAGAAGCTGAAAAAATTTCTAAAACTTCAAAAAAAGAAGAAGTTAAGGAAGCAGTAAGCAAATAGTTATTAGGTAAATTATGGCAACAAAAAAAGCAGGTGGATCATCACGAAACGGAAGAGATAGTGCAGGTAGAAGACTTGGTGTAAAAAAGTATGGTGGTGAAACAGTAATTCCTGGAAACATAATTGTTAGACAAAGAGGAACTAAGATTTTTCCAGGTGAAAATGTTGGTATGGGTAAAGATCATTCAATATTTTCAGTTGTTAAAGGGAAAGTTGTTTTCAAAAAATCTAAATCAGATAGAACTTTTGTTTCTGTAAAGCCCAATTAATAGTACAACCAATTAAAATAGATGTTGTATTATGAAATTTCTCGATCAAGTTAAAATTTATATTAAAGCTGGAAACGGCGGAGATGGATCTCCTAGTTTTAGAAGAGAGAAATATGTTGAGTTTGGTGGACCAGATGGTGGGGACGGTGGAAAAGGTGGATCAATTATTTTAAAGTCAGAGGAAAATTTAAATACTCTTATTGATTATCGATATCAACAACACCATAAAGCCGAACGTGGAGAAAACGGTTCCGGTCAAAATCGAACAGGAAAAGGTGGTGAAGATTTAATTTTAAAAGTTCCACTAGGTACACAGGTATTTGAGGAAGATAACAAAACTCTTCTTTTCGATTTTAATAAAAAAGGTGAAGAATATGTTGCAGCTGCTGGTGGAAAAGGAGGTTTGGGAAACACAAGATTTAAAAGTTCTACAAATAGAGCGCCAAGAAAATTTACTAGAGGCACTATCGGAGAAGAATTTACAATATGGCTTCAATTAAAAACAATTGCTGATATCGGTATTATTGGATTGCCAAATGCGGGAAAATCAAGTTTGTTAGCAGCATTAACAAACGCAAGTCCAAAAATTGCAAATTACAAATTTACAACTATTAATCCAAACCTTGGCGTGGCTTCTTACGATGATAAAGAAATTACCATTGCAGATATTCCAGGATTAGTTGAAGGAGCTCATGAAGGTATAGGGTTAGGGATACAATTTTTAAAACATATAGAGAGATGTAAGTCTTTACTGCACTTAATTGATGTCACCAACTTAGATCTGAATGAGTCTTATAATCAGGTGAAAAATGAATTAAAAAGCTACAGTGCAAAGTTATTAGAAAAAAAAGAACTAATTGTGCTTAATAAAATTGATTTGATTGATGAAAAAACAGCTAATGAAGTTATAGATCATTTTTCAAAGGGTAAAAATTGTGAGATTATGACAATGACAACTCTGGAAAAAAAATCTGTATCAAAAATTAAAGCAAAACTTTTGTCTTATGTATCTTAAAAACTCCAAAATAATTGTTGTCAAAATTGGATCATCTCTTCTAGTTGATCAAAATAAAAAAATTAGGAGACAATGGTTATCTAGTTTTGCAAAAGATATTAAAAAATTAAGAGATACAAATCAAAAAGTAGTTATTGTTAGTTCTGGTGCTATAGCCTTAGGTTGCAAGAAAATGAATTATAACAAAAAAAATATTAAATTAGATAAGAGTCAAGCTATTGCTTCTATTGGTCAAATAGAGCTGATGAATTTATTTTCACAAACTTTTGCAAAATATAAATTAAATATTTCTCAGATTTTGCTTACATTAGAAGATACTGAGGAAAGAAGAAGATCTCTCAATGCAAAACGAACTTTTGATAATCTTTTTGAACTTGGTTTTATTCCTGTAGTCAATGAAAATGACACTATTGCAACGAGTGAAATAAAATATGGAGATAATGATAGATTGGCATCTAGAGTTGCGCAAATTACAAACGCAGACACCTTAATTTTATTATCTGATGTTGATGGTTTGTATACAAAAAATCCTAAAATTTTTAAGGATGCTAAACTAATAAAGAAAATTGATGATCTAAAAAAAGATCTTAAAAAAATTTATATTAAAGGCATAAATGAATACGGAAGTGGTGGTATGCATACAAAAATTGAAGCAGCAAAAATATGTCAGCTCGCTGGTACTAGTATGGTTATTGCAAATGGACTATATTCAAATCCTATCTCAAAAATAATTGAAAAAAATAACTGCACCTGGTTTAGTCCAAAAATTTCAAAATTAGATGCTAGAAAAAAATGGATAATAAGTTCTGTAGCACCTAAAGGAGCTTTAATAATTGATGATGGTGCTAAAAAAGCATTAAAATCTGGAAAAAGTTTGTTAGCAGCAGGAATTAAAAAAGTTTCAGGAAGATTTAATAAAGGTGATCATATTAAAGTATTGGATAAAAAAAATAACGAATGTGCTAGAGGGTTAAGTTCCTTTACTTCTGATGAGGTGACTAAAATTATGGGTCATCACTCTAATGAAATTGAAAAATTATTAGGCTATGTTGCAAAATCAGAAGTTATTCATAAGGATGATATGGTAGAAATTTAAATGATTAAATATATGAATTTAATTGGAATAAAAGCTCGAAAAGCTAGTGAGTATAAAGTTACAACTAAAGTAAAAAATAAAGTCTTAAATGATTACGCAAAATTAATTAAGAATGAAAAAAAATTTATTGTTAATCAAAATTCAAAAGATATTAATTACGCAAGAAAAAGAGGGTTAAAAGAGAACTTAATCAAAAGACTTCATTTAAATGAAAATAAATTGAATGGAATTATAAGTTCTATTTTAAAAATAGCTAAATTAAGGGATCCTATAAATAACACTTTAGAAAAATGGAAAAGACCAAATGGTTTGAACATAAAAAGAGTATCAATACCAATTGGAGTTATTGGTGTTATTTATGAAAGTAGACCAAATGTAACTTCTGATGTTGCTAGTCTTTGTTTTAAATCTGGAAATGTTGTGATTTTGAAAGGAGGCTCTGAGGCTATAAATTCAAATAAAGCTTTAGCTAAGCTGTTTAGAAAAGCACTTAAAAAAAATAAAGTTGATGAAAACTTTATTCAATTTATCGACTCAAAACAAAGAAAACTCGTAGATATAATGCTTTCTAAAATGAAAAAAAAATATCGATGTCATCATACCTCGTGGTGGAAAAACTTTAGTTAAAAAAGTTTTAAAATTATCTAAAGTACCTATAATTGGGCACTTAGAGGGGCTTTGTCATACTTATATAGATAAAGATGCAGAATTAAAGATGGCTAAAGAAGTTGTTTATAACGCTAAGTTAAGAAATACAAGTATTTGTGGTGCGACTGAAACTATTCTTATTCATAAAAATATAGTCAAAAAATTTAGTAATCCTATTTTGCAGGCACTTGAAAATAATGGTTGTAAAATAATTGGTGATAAGATTTTAAAGAGTTATTACAAAGGTCAAGTATATTCTGCAAAAGAAAAAGATTGGTCAACTGAATATTTGGCATCAATCGTATCTGTTAAAGTTGTTAAAAATTCTGAAGAGGCAATTAAGCATATTAATAAATATGGCACTATGCACACTGACTCCATCATTACAAAAAATAAAAAAACAGCAAAATATTTCTTAAAAAATGTTAAAAGCTCAATTGCAATGCATAATACCTCAACTCAATTTGCTGATGGTGGTGAATTTGGATTTGGTGGAGAAGTTGGAATTTCTACTAACACACTACCACCAAGAGGTCCTGTAGGTTTAAATCAATTGATTTCATATAAATATGAAATCACTAGTAATGGTAAAATAAGAAATTAAATTGAATAGCACAAAAATAAAAATCGGTGTATTGGGTGGATCCTTTGATCCTGCTCACAAAGGACATTTGGCAATTTCTAAGGAAGCAAAAAAAAGATTCAAACTAAAAAAAGTTATTTGGGCAATTACAAAAAAAAATCCATTTAAAATAGAGAGTAAAACGTCTGTTGCTGACAGAATTAAATATTGTAAAAAAATAATTGGTATAAATTCATTTATTAAAGTTAAATTTTATGAAAAAATTATTAAATCAAATAAAACTATAAATTTAATCAATCATTTAAAAAAAGATAAAAGCATTGAAATTTATTTTTTAATGGGTGCCGATAACCTTATTAATTTTCATAAATGGCATAAATCTAAATTAATTTCACAAAAATGTAATATTCTAGTTTTTGACAGACATGGGTATAAAAAAAATTCTTTAAAATCAAAGACATTTAAGCTACTTAGTAAGGCCAATTTAGAGTTTATTGAGTTTAATAAAGTCAACATTTCATCTTCTCAATTAAGAAAAATTTGATAATCTAAAATCAATTAATGGACAAAATTTCAGACTTAAAAGAAATTGTAATCAACACACTAGATATCAATAAAGCTCAAGACATTGTAACAATTGATCTTAAAGACAAAAGTTCTATGGCTGATTACATGATCATAGCAAGTGGAACCTCATCTAGACATATCCAATCTTTGTCAGAACAAGTTTTAGAAAAACTTAAAAATAATGGTGTAAAAGACTCTAAAATTGAAGGTAAAGAAAGTGGAGAATGGAAACTTGTTGATGGGATTGATTTGATTGTTCATATTTTTCACCCAGAAAAAAGAAAATTTTATGAATTAGAGAAAATTTGGTCAGAACTAATTCCAAAAGAAAAAGTGATGATATGAAAAAAATTAATTTTTTTATATTAATTTTTTTCTCTGTTTTTTACTTAACTAAATCAGTTATTTCAGCTGAAATTGACATATATAAAAAAATTGATCTTTTTGGTGAAGTTCTAGAAAAAATTAATAAAGAATATGTTGATGAGATCAATCAATCTGAAAGCATGGATTCTGCGATTAATGGTCTTTTACAATCACTCGATCCATATTCAGCATACATGTCTCCTAAAATTTTTGAGGAGATGCAAACTGAGACTAGTGGTGAATTTGGTGGACTAGGAATTGAAGTTAGCATGGAGGCTGGAGTAGTAAAAGTAATTTCACCAATAGATGATACACCTGCATCTAGGGCTGGATTGAAAGCTGGTGATTACATCGTAAAAATAAATGATGTTCAAGTTCAAGGAAAATCATTAAGTGAGGCTGTTGATTTAATGAGAGGACCTGTCGGCTCTGGAATAGAATTGACAGTAAGACGAAGAGGCGAAAGAAAAGCGTTAACATTTAATATCATAAGAGAAGTAATTCAGGTTCAATCTGTAAAATCTGAAATTATAGATGAAAATATTGGATACATAAGGCTTACTTCATTTAACGATAACAGTAGTGATCAAATAGAAAAACAAATTAAAAAACTTAAAAAAGATAAAAACCTTAATTCATTTATCTTAGATTTAAGAAATAATCCTGGGGGTCTTTTATCTCAAGCAATAAAGATATCAGATTTTTTTCTGGAAAATGGAGAGATAGTTTCAACAAAGAGCAGAAAAAAATCTGAAAATAGAAAATGGTTTGCAAAAAAAGGAGATATTACTGATGGAAAAACACTATTGGTTTTAATTAATTATGGTTCAGCATCTGCATCAGAAATTGTTGCGGGAGCTTTAAAGGATCACAAAAGAGCAATCATCGTTGGTGAAAATAGCTTTGGTAAAGGTTCTGTCCAATCAATTATTCCTTTAAAAAATCGTGGAGCTATCAGATTAACTGTCGCAAAATATTATCTTCCATCTGGAAAATCTATTTCTGAAGTAGGTGTTAGACCAGATATTGAGGTAAATGAAGAAGGTGATGATTTTAGAATAAAAACTGATACTGATAATCAATTAAACTACGCTATTAAGTTACTTAACGGATAATATGAATAAAAATTTTAAAGATTTGCCACTGAGAAGTGGAGTCGGAATAGTGTTATTGAATAACCAAAATAAAGTATTCGTTGCAAAAAGAATTGATAATCCCAAAAATTTTTGGCAAATGCCTCAGGGTGGTGTTGATGAGGGAGAAGATAATTTAAAAGCTGCATTTAGAGAATTAGAGGAAGAAACAAGTATTAAAAGTGTAGAACTTATAAAAGAATTAGATGGTACATTAACCTATGATTTACCTGATAGATTACTAGGTATTATTTGGAAAGGTAAATACAAAGGTCAGAAGCAAAAATGGTTTTTAATGAGATTTATTGGAGATGATAATGAAATAAATATTAATACATCTAATCCAGAATTTTTAGATTGGAAGTGGATTGACTTAGACTTAATTACTGATGTTGTGGTTGATTTTAAACATCACGTTTATAAAGAACTTAAAGAAAAAGTAAAAAAATTAATTTAGAGTTTTTAAAACTTCAACTTTTTGATCTGCTAAATACTTGGATTGATCATTTATATCAGTTTTATTAGCCTCTTCTTCTGCCTTTTTAAGTAAATCTTGTTGCTTTGATTTATCCATATCAGCAAGATTAAAAATTGTACTCGTTAAAATAGATAGATTATTATTTTTGAACTCAACAATACCATCTTCAACATAGTAATTTTCATCACCTGATTTTGATAAAATTTTAATTATCCCAGGTTTCAAAAAGGAAATAATAGAAATATGATCCTTCAATATTCCCATCTCTCCTTCAAAAGCAGGGACCACAACTTCTGAAACATCATCTTTTACTAAGAAAGATTTTTCAGGATTTACTATTTCAACTTTAAACTCTTCGCTCATTAAGCAGCAGCTTCTTGTTCCATTTTCTTAGCTTTTTCTATTGCTTCTTCAATTGTTCCAACCATATAAAAAGCAGCTTCAGGTAAATGATCATACTCACCCTTACAGATTGCGTCAAAACCTTTGATAGTTGAGTCAAGATCAACAAGTTTTCCTGGAGAACCAGTAAATACTTCTGCAACAAAGAATGGTTGAGATAAAAATCTCTGGATTTTTCTAGCTCTTGCTACAACTAGTTTATCTTCTTCAGATAACTCGTCCATACCAAGAATTGCTATAATATCTTGTAGTGATTTATATGATTGTAGTATTCTTTGAACATCTCTTGCTACTCTATAATGCTCATCTCCAACAATTCTTGGGTCCAAAATTCTTGATGTAGAATCAAGCGGATCTACTGCAGGATAAATACCAATTTCTGCAATTTGTCTTGAAAGTACAGTCGTTGCATCTAAGTGAGCAAACGATGTCGCTGGAGCAGGATCTGTAAGATCATCAGCAGGCACATAAATTGCTTGTACAGATGTAATTGACCCTTTGTTTGTAGTCGTAATTCTTTCTTGTAGGTTACCCATGTCAGTAGCTAATGTCGGTTGATATCCAACAGCAGATGGAATTCTTCCTAACAAAGCTGAAACCTCTGATCCTGCCTGAGTGAATCTAAAAATATTATCTACGAAGAAAAGTACGTCCTGACCTTCTTGATCTCTAAAATATTCAGCCACAGTTAACCCTGTAAGTGCAACTCTTGCTCTTGCTCCAGGAGGTTCATTCATCTGTCCATACACTAGAGCAGCTTTTGAACCAGCTCCTTCTTTTTTAATTACTCCAGATTCAATCATTTCATGATAAAGGTCATTTCCTTCTCTAGTTCTCTCTCCAACTCCCGCGAAAACTGAAAAACCACCATGAGCTTTTGCAACGTTATTAATTAATTCCATAATTAAAACTGTTTTTCCTACTCCTGCTCCACCAAATAATCCAATCTTTCCACCTTTTGCATAAGGCGCAAGCAAATCAATAACTTTAATACCTGTTACAAGTATTTCAGTTTCTGTTGATTGGTCATTAAATTCAGGTGCAGCTCTATGAATTGGCCAACTTTCTTTAGTCTTAACCTCACCTCTTTCATCAATAGGTTCCCCAATTACATTTATAATTCTTCCGAGTGTTTCAGGTCCAACTGGAACTTGAATAGGAGCATTAGTATTAGTAACTTCATCACCTCTTTTTAATCCTTCAGTAGCATCCATAGCAATTGTTCTAACAGTGGTTTCACCTAAGTGTTGTGCTACCTCTAAAACTAGTCTGTTATCTCCATTTTTACATTCCAATGCTGTTAAAATTTCTGGTAGTTCACCATCAAATTTCACGTCTACTACCGCTCCAATAACTTGTGTGATTATTCCTTTGTTCATAATTATAAACTTTCTGCTCCTGATATGATTTCTATTAGTTCTTTTGTAATTGCTGCCTGACGACTTCTATTATATTCGATAGTAAGTTTGTCAACCATTTCACCTGCGTTTCGGGTTGCATTATCCATTGCACTCATTCTAGACCCTTGCTCGCTAGCTGAATTCTCTAACATTGCTTTAAATATTTGCGTAGAAATATTTTTTGGTAATAAATTGCTTAAAATTTCATCTTCATCTGGTTCAAATTCATAACTTTCTTCTGAACTATTTTCTTCTCCCTCATTATTTAAAGGGATAATTTGCTGTGCTTGAGGAATTTGAGTAATTACATTTTTAAATTGATTGTAAAAAATTGTACAAACATCAAATTCACCTGCCTCGAATTTTTCAATTACCATTTTCCCAACTTTATCAGCATCGAAATAATTTGCATTTTTAGACTCTTTGAAAGAAATATTTTCAATTATTTTGTCACCATAAACTCTTTTTAATTGATCATTTCCTTTTGACCCTACTGTAATAATTTTTAGTTCTTTACCTTTATCTAAAATTTTTGCAAAATAACTTTTAGCTTTTTTAATAATATTAGAATTAAATCCACCACATAAACCTCTATCAGAAGTCATCACTACACAAAGATGAGTTTTTTCCTGACCAGTACCTGACAATAACTTTGGTGCATTTTCTTTATCATATATACCATTTGATAAATTCAAAATAACATTATTCATTTTTTCAGAATAAGGCCTTCCTTTCTCAGCACTTTCTTGAGCTCTTCTTAATTTAGCTGCTGCAACCATTTTCATAGCTTTAGTAATTTTTTGTGTAGACTTTACACTAGCTATTCTTTTTTTTAGGTCGTCTAAACTTGCCATAAATTATTAAGATTTAAGATTTCCTTTTAATTGAGTGATTACCTCAACAAGTAATTTTTCTTTATCGTCCTCAAGTTTTCCTGAACTTAAAATTGACTCTACAATTTCAGGCTTATCTGATTTACATTTTTCAATAATCTTACTCTCAAATTCAGCAACGTCTTTCAAATCAATATCATCCAGGTAACCTTTTACTCCACAAAATACTGAAATAACTTGTTCTGCAACAGTCATAGGTGAATATTGTTTTTGTTTTAAAAGTTCAGTTAGTTTAGAGCCTCTATTCAAAAGTTGCTGAGTAGATGCATCTAAATCAGATCCAAATTGAGCAAAAGCTGCCATTTCTCTGTATTGTGCTAGCTCTAATTTCATTGAACCAGAAACTTTTTTCATCGCTTTTGTTTGAGCTGATGAACCAACCCTAGAAACTGATAAACCTACGTTAATTGCAGGTCTTATACCTTGGTTAAATAGTTCTGTTTCAAGGAAAATTTGCCCATCTGTAATTGAAATTACGTTAGTTGGAATGAACGCAGATACGTCTCCACCTTGTGTTTCAATAATTGGAAGTGCTGTAAGTGATCCACCACCATGTTCATCACTTAATTTAGCTGCTCTTTCAAGTAATCTACTATGAAGATAAAATACATCTCCAGGATATGCCTCACGTCCCGGGGGTCTTCTTAATAGCAATGACATTTGTCTATAGGCAACTGCTTGTTTAGACAAATCATCATAAATTATTAACGCATGCATTCCATTATCTCTAAAATACTCACCCATTGTACAACCCGTGTATGGTGCTAAAAATTGTAAAGGAGCAGAGTCAGATGCAGTAGCAGCAACGATTGTTGTGTACTCCATAGCCCCAGCTTCTTCTAATGTTTTTTGAATTTGTCTTACTGTTGATCTTTTTTGTCCAACTGCAACGTATATACAATACAATTTTTGTTTTTCATCACCAGATTCATTGATTTTTTTTTGATTAATAATTGCATCTAC
>CACNXU010000012.1 GCA_902624585.1 uncultured Pelagibacteraceae bacterium
CCGAAAGACCTGAGGTACAAATTGACTGGAGAATTTATACGAAAGATTCTGATAATCCATTAATTAGAGATTTAATAATTGAGGGATTAAGCCTAGCAAGAACTCAGAAAGAAGAATTTGCTTCAATATTAAATTCTAATGATGGAAACATAAACGCTTTATTTAAAACATTAGAGGAATTTTCTAAACGTTGATTTTACTTAATTTGGTGGGCCCGCCAGGACTCGAACCTGGGACCAATACATTATGAGTGTACTGCTCTAACCAACTGAGCTACAGGCCCAAAAAAATATTAGTTATATCATTTTTTCCACTATATCAATCGAAGATATTCTAATTAAAAGAAAAACACATCCATCCAGTTATGATATATTTTTTATGTTTCTTAAGAATTTGACCTGCGTGAGCATGTGTCCATTCTGCTGGCCAAATTAAAGTCTTACCTTTTTCAGGATTAATTTTTAAATTATAATGCATAAATTCTGTACTTCCTCCAGCTTCAACCTCAACATCATTTAAATAAGTCATCCAAGCAAAGACTCTATGCATAGTCGGTGTAGAAATTCTTTCCGAATGCATTTGAGAAAAATGATCTCCAGGTAAATATCTTTGAACGTTGAAACTGGGAATGTCTAGTGATTTAAATTTACCCTTTAAAAAGGGCCACTGTTCTTTATAATCGTTATAACACTTGAATAATTCTTCGAAATATTCATTAAATAAGAAATATTTTTGGTTTTTTAACTTAATTGGATCAACAGAGATCTCGGTAGTTTTTTTTTTGTCTAAATTTAAATCTTTATTACCTCCAATAACACCTTTTTTATGTAAGTTTTTATTATTTTCAAAAAAATTTATTAAGTTATCAAAAAGCTTATCATTGGAAACCTTCCACTCTCCAATAAAATTAATCTGATTTGTATCTCTGATAATTCTTTTCATTGTATTATCTCAAAATTTTCATCATAAATTCTAATAAAACCTTGGGCTCTCTGTAAACAAAAAAGACCTTGTTTATGAAAGCCGTTATTTAAATTCATCCTACCTAACAGACCATTGGCTTTTTTATTGCCAGAATCTATTGTAAGTGCATCTTCGTAATATTTTTTTGCTGAAATAAAATCACTTGTGAGTTGACAATTTCGTCCAAGTTCAATTAATGTATCTAAATTGTCTGGTTTAAGTTTTAAAGCATTAAGAAATTGAATTTTAGCATCAGAAAAATTTTTTTTTAAATTGAACACAACACCTAGATTATGTGCCGCTCCACTAAATTTTTCGTTTAATTTTATTGAAATTCTTAAATTATCTTCTGCTAAATCTAAGTTATTTACTTGTAAGTAGGCAGTACCTAAAAGAAAATATAATTTAAAATCAGACTTGTCAATTTTTGTAGCACTATTGAGAAAATCTATTGCCTCTGAAAACAGAGAACTTTTCATTAATTTTGTTGCTTTATCAATTGTTTGATTATTATTTTGATTTGACATTTATTTATACTAAAAATCATATTACCAAAAAAATTAAATTTAAAAAATAAATAAAATTGGTGGGCCGTGTTGGTTACGCTCCAACTACCCCTGCAATGTCAATGCAGTACTCTACTATTGAGCTAACGGCCCAAACTAACTTTCTAAGAAACTTTTAAGCTGTTTTGATCTACTTGGGTGCTTAAGTTTTCTGAGTGCTTTAGCTTCTATCTGTCTAATTCTCTCTCTGGTTACTGAAAACTGTAATCCCACTTCCTCAAGTGTGTGATCAGTATTCATTCCAACACCAAATCTCATTCTCAAAACTCTTTCTTCTCTTGGAGTTAGGGTAGATAAAATTTTTGTTGTTGCTTCTCCTAAATTTGATTTTATTGCTTGCTCTAAAGGAGCTAATGCTTTTGTATCCTCAATAAAATCTCCTAAGCTACTATCTTCCTCATCTCCGACTGGCTTTTCAAGGGATACTGGTTCTTTTGAAATTTTTAAAACTTTTCTGACTTTATCTAAAGGCATCCTTAATTTTTTTGCTAATTCCTCAGGTGTAGCTTCTCTGCCAAATTCACTTAAAATTAATCTTTGCGTTCTAACAATTTTATTTATAGTTTCAATCATGTGGACTGGGATACGAATAGTTCTAGCTTGATCCGCAATTGATCTTGTTATTGCCTGTCTTATCCACCAAGTTGCATAAGTTGAAAATTTATAGCCTCTTCTGTACTCAAACTTATCAACAGCTTTCATTAATCCTATGTTTCCCTCTTGAATTAAATCTAGAAACTGAAGACCTCTGTTAGTATATTTTTTTGCAATTGAAATAACTAATCTCAAATTAGCCTCTACCATTTCTTTTTTCGCTATCCTAGATTCTTTTTCACCTTTTTGAACTCTACTAACTAATTTTTTAAAATCTGTAACAGAAATTCCCAATTTATAACTAATTTCTATAAGTCTTTCTCTTATATTCTTAAATTCATCTTTATTTTTTGCAAAAAATTGCTTCCAAATTGTATTCGTATCTAAAAATTTTTTAAGATTTGGATTAATTTCATTTCCAACATAAAATTTAATGAATTCATTTCTTTGAATTTTATGATCCATTGCAAGTCTTAAAAGATTACCCTCTAGCGATATTATTTTTTTATTCTCAATATAATGTTTTTGGACAAGTTCTTCTAAAACTGAGGGTGAAAGTTGTAACGATTTAATATTTTCTAATATACCATCTACTATTTTTTCATACCCTTTTTCTTTAGCATTTGAAAAAGTCTGAGATTTTAATACACATTCTAATTTTTCTTTTTGATATTTGATTAACTTTATGTATTCTTTTGTAAGAGTACTGATTGTTTTTAAAACTTTGGGTTTTATTTCTGTTTCCATTGCCGCAAGAGTAGGATTAAAATCATCATCTTCGTCGGTTGAACCATCTTCTTTGTCTGCCTCACCTGAATTTTTTTGTTTAGCGCTCGGACCTGTTGTTTCATCCTCCATATAATTTGTATCAATATCTATAATCTCTCTAACTAAAATTTCGTCTTTTTGTAATTTTTCATTCCACTCAAAAAATTGTTGAGCTGTTATCGGGCTTTGGGAAAGTGCAATTAACATTACATCTTTTCCTGCCTCTATTCTTTTTGCAATTGCTATTTCACCTTCTCTAGACAACAACTCAACGCCTCCCATCTCTCTTAGATACATTCTTATGGGATCGTCACTTTTTTCAATTGTTTTACCTTCTTCTTTATTAGAATTTTCTTTTTTTCTTAAAACTTTAAAATCTGATTTTTTTTCAACTAAAGTAATATTTTCGTTTAATATATGAATAAATGCTTGAGCCAAGTTTTCACTAGATAGATTTCTTTTTCCTAGTGATTTGTTCAACTCTTCATGAGTTATAAAACCTCTATGAGTTCCGCGACCCATTAATCTAGCAAACGATTTTGTAATTATTCTTTCCACAGTAATTTGAATTTGGATCTCTTATATAGTGTCAATTATACAAAAATCCATTACTAATTTGGTCAGTTTAGTTAAGATTCTGCTTTTTTTTAAGCTCTTTTAGCTCATTAAATGTGCTCTCACTCATATCAACTGAAAACTTTGATTCTAATTCTTGTATTCTAAACTCAAGATCATAATTCAATAAATCCCTTGATATATCCTCAAGCAACTCAATAATCTTCTGATCATTATTTGATTGATTTTGTAGGATATATTTTATTGGTGCGAATTTATTTATTTTTTCAATCAATTGATTATCTAGTTTCAAGTCATTAATAGACAATTGATCACTAGCTCTTAATTTATCTATTATTAAATTGATTATTTTTTTATTAATTTCAGTAAATAATTTAATATTTTCGATAAGGTGAATATTTGATCTCATCAAATTTAAATTATTCAAAATCAAATATAATAAAGAAAATTCTTTAAGCTCAACACCAGTTAATGACTGACTTTCATTAAAATATTTTTTTGTACTTTCTAAAGATTTTATTTTTTTTTGATAAAATCGTTTATTGTTTTGGTTAGAATGTGGAGTGAGATCAGAAATTTTTTCCAGGAAATACTCTAGAACATATTTTTTTATAAAGTCATCTTTAATTGTTTTTGCTATATCTCTGAGTTTTTTTTCAAAAATAGCCATAGATGAAGGATTGTTATTTGTTTGATTTTTATAATGAGTAAAAATAAATTCGTGAATAGATAATTTGCTTTGTTTTGTGAAATCAATAAAGTTAACTTTACCATTTTTATTTACATAGCTATCTGGATCTTCCTTATCTGGTAAAAATAAAAATGAAATTTGTTTCTCTGGTTTTAACTCCTTTATTGAATTTTCTGCTGCTCTCACAGCAGCCCTATATCCACCTTCATCTCCATCAAAACAAATTATAATGTCATCAAAAAATTGATTTAAAGTTAATATTTGTTTATCGGTCAAAGAAGTTCCAAGATTTGCTACTACGTTATCGATTCCGTTTTTGCTAAGACCGACTACATCCATGTATCCTTCAACCAGATAGATATTATCCATTTTATTTGAAAGTTTTCTGGCTAAATCTAAATTATATAAATTTGATCCTTTTTTAAAAAAATTTGTTTCTGGTGAATTAATATATTTAGCTAGATAATCTAAATTTTCAATTATTCTACCACCTAAAGCAATTGGTTGACCTGAAATATTATTAATTGGAAATATTAATCGACCTCTAAATCTTTCTACATAAATTTTTTTTTTTTCATCCAAATAAAAAAGGCCAGTTTCTAATAAAGCTTGTTCACTATAATCATTTTTTAATTTTTCAAAAAAATTTGGATTTTTTTCTATATATCCTATCTTAAACTTCTTAACTTCATCTTTACTTAACGACCTATTTTTTAAATAATCTCTAGCAATTGAATGATTTTCGTTTTTTAAAAGTTCGTTGTGATAAAAATCAACATAATTACTAAAAATAGATTTATACTCATTCCATTTTTTCTCTCTTTCTTCATCTAGTTTTGAAAACATATATGGCTGCATACCTGCTAACCGAGCTAAATATTTAACAGCTTCACCAAATTTTAAATTTTGAGTTTTCATCACAAAATCAAAAATATTGCCATGTTCAGACGTTGCGAAACAATGATAAAATTCTTTTTCATCATTTACAGTAAATGATGGTGTTTTTTCATTTTTGAAAGGTGATAAACCTACAAATTCTTTACCCTTTTTTTTTAAAGAAACAGCTTTAGATACAACAGTTGAAACTTTTAACCTATTTTTAATTTCATCAAGATACTCTTTTGGGTATTTCATTTTTTATTTAACAATTCTTTGATCATTGATCCCGCTTTGGAAAAATCAACTTCATCTGCATGAGTTTTTTTTAATTCACCCATAACTTTTCCCATATCTTTTAAAGAATTTGCTCCAATTTTCGAAATAATATTTGTACAGATTTTTTTAGTTTCTACTTCACTAAGTTGCTTAGGTAAAAAACTTGTTAAAATATTATATTCATTTTGCTCAACTTCTAAAAGATCTGTCCTATTATTTTTTTTATAAATATCGATTGATTCGGCTCGTTGCTTAACCATTTTTTTTAATAGTTTCTTAATATCCTCATCATCAGTTTCCTTTTTGTTGGGGCCTGATCTGTTAACAATATCCAAATCCTTAATAGAAGATAATATTAACCTATAGGTTGATATTTTATTTTTATCTTTAGATTTTAGAGCATTTTTATATTCGTTTTCGATAGTCTGTTTTAATGACATAATTTTTAATCTACTTTAAAGAAAAAATTCTTCAAAAGAAAAATTGTTTTTTTACAATTTTATATTACATCTCTGTTGCGATAATAAAGCAATTATTGTATTAACCTTTAACTCATGAGTTGTAATTGAACAAAAAAGCAAAAAAAACTAACTCAAAAATAAAATCTCAAATCAGCACAGGCGTTTTAGTTCTTGAAAACAAAAAGGTATTTAAAGGAATTGGAATTGGTTACCAAGGAGAAGCTACTGGGGAAGTTTGTTTTAATACATCCTTAACAGGTTATCAGGAAATCATTTCTGATCCGTCATACGCAGGCCAAATTATCAACTTTACCTTTCCTCACATTGGAAATGTTGGAACCAATAAAGAAGATCATGAGTCTGATAAAATATGGGCTAAAGGGGTAATATTGAACTCTGAAATTACAGATCCTTCAAACTATAGGTCATTTTTACATTTAGATTCTTGGCTAAAAAAAAATAAAATTGTTGGAATTACAGGTTTAGACACAAGAAGCCTTACAAACTTTATAAGAGATAATGGGGCTCCTAAAGGAACTGTTGCTTTCGCAAATAATGGAAAATTTAATATCAGCAAACTTGCTAATACTACAATAAAATGGGGTGGATTAAAGAACTTAGACCTTGCAAAAACAGTTACAACTCAAAAAAATTACGTATGGAAAGGCTTTAAAACCTGGAAAAAAGAAAATGGATTTAAAAAAAACAAAAAAAATACATTTCATGTAGTTGCAATTGACTATGGAATTAAAAAAAATATCTTACGATATTTTTCTGATTTTAATTGTAAAGTAAGCGTTGTTTCCTGCAATACAACGGCCAAAAAAATTTTAGCTCTTAAACCAAATGGCATATTTTTATCAAATGGTCCTGGTGATCCTGCGGCTACTGGAAAATATGCAATAGGAACTTTAAGGGAATTAATAAAAAATAAGTTACCTGTATTTGGTATTTGCCTAGGTCATCAACTTCTTGCTTTAGCCCTTGGTGGCAAAACAAAAAAAATGAAATTAGGTCATAGAGGTGCAAACCATCCTGTAAAAAATTTAGTTCAAGATAATGTTGAAATCACCAGCCAAAACCATGGTTTTGAAGTAATGAAAGAAAATTTACCAAAAAATATTGAGATAACTCATAAATCTTTATTTGATAATAGTATTGAAGGTATAAGACTAAAAAATAAACCTGTTTTTTCAGTGCAGTATCACCCCGAGTCGAACCCTGGTCCACAAGATAGTGTCTATTTGTTTAAAGAATTTATTAACAGTATGAAAAAAAATGCCCAAAAGAAAAGATATTAAAAAAATATTAGTAGTAGGTGCTGGTCCAATTATAATAGGTCAAGCTTGTGAATTTGATTATTCTGGCACTCAAGCATGTAAAGCTCTAAAAGACGAGGGATATAAAGTAGTTTTAATCAACTCAAATCCAGCAACAATTATGACAGATCCAGATGTTGCAGATAAAACTTACATTGAGCCTATAACATTACTTGTTTTAGAAAAAATTCTTAAAAAAGAAAAACCGGATGCGATTTTACCAACGATGGGAGGTCAGACAGCACTTAATCTTGCAATGGAGGCTGAAAAAAAGGGAATTTTAAAAAAATACAAAATTGAATTAATTGGCGCAAATTCAAAAGCAATTTCCAATGCTGAAGATAGGAAAAAATTTAGAAAAAATATGATAGATATTGGTTTAGATTTACCAAAATCTGAGATCGTAAATAGTAACAACCAGGCCTCAAAAGTATTAAGAAAAATTGGTTTACCGGCAATTATAAGACCTGCATTTACATTGGGTGGGCTTGGAGGTGGAATTGCTAAAAATAAAAAAGATTATTTCAAAATCATAAAAAATGGACTGCACGAGTCACCTGTTAGCCAAGTTCTTGTTGAAGAGTGTTTAGAAGGATGGAAAGAATTTGAAATGGAAGTTGTTAGAGACAAGAAAGATAATTGTATTATAATTTGCTCTATAGAAAATGTTGATCCGATGGGCATCCATACTGGTGATTCTGTAACTGTAGCCCCAGCACTTACTTTGACGGATAAGGAGTATCAATTAATGAGAAATGCATCTATTGCCTGTCTTAGAAAAATTGGAGTTGAAACGGGGGGATCAAATGTACAGTTTGCTATAAATCCTAAAAATGGACGAATGGTTGTGATAGAGATGAATCCTCGTGTATCCAGATCTTCTGCTCTAGCTTCTAAAGCAACTGGTTTCCCAATTGCAAAAGTTGCCGCGAAGCTTGCAATTGGTTATACGTTGGATGAATTAAAAAACGAAATAACTAAGGTTACTCCAGCCTCCTTTGAACCAACTATAGACTATGTAGTAACTAAAATTCCTAGATTTACTTTTGAAAAATTTTCAAGATCACCAGCTACATTGGGAACTTCTATGAAATCAGTTGGTGAAGCAATGGCTATTGGTAGAAACTTCAAAGAATCTCTTCAAAAAGCATTAGTTTCGCTAGAGACCGGTTTTTCAGGATTAGATAGAATATTTAATCTAAACAAGAAACAAATAGAAAAAAAACTTAGAGAAAATATCCCAAATAAATTGCTTCTTGTTGCAGAAGCAATTCGTAAGAAAATAAATTTAAAAAGAATTTATGCTTTATCAAAAATTGACCCGTGGTTTTTAGAGCAGATAAAAGAAATAATAGACAATGAACTAAAAATTAAAATTAAAGGATTGCCTAAAAATTTTGTTGAATTCAATAGAATAAAATCAATAGGTTTCTCTGACAAAAAACTTTCTGAACTTACTAAAACTCCAGAAAACATTGTTAGAAAAAAAAGAACTGCATTAAAAATATTACCTGTTTATAAAAAGGTTGATACCTGCGCTGCAGAATTTAAATCCTTTACACCTTATATGTACTCAACATATCAGCGAAATTTCTCAATTAATTCAGAGTGTGAAGCAAATCCATCACTTAGAAAAAAAATTATTATTTTAGGTGGTGGTCCTAATAGAATTGGTCAAGGTATAGAATTTGACTATTGTTGTTGCCAGGCAAGTTTTTCCTTAAAAAAAGCAGGTTTTGAGACAATAATGGTTAATTGTAACCCTGAAACAGTTTCAACAGATTACGACACGAGTGATAGACTTTATTTTGAACCACTAATTGAAGAATACGTTTTCAATATAATTAAAAAAGAACAGGAAAAAGGTAATCTCCTTGGAATTATTGCTCAATTCGGTGGGCAAACTCCTATAAGACTTGCGAAATTTTTAAATGATAACAATCTTCCTATTTTGGGAACACAATATACTTCGATTGATTTAGCTGAAGATAGAGACCGATTTCGAAATTTATTAAATAAACTTAAATTAAAACAAGCTGAAAGTGGAATTGCTAAAACATTTAAACAAGCAATTAATATCTCGGAAAAAATTGGCTTACCACTAATGGTAAGACCATCTTATGTACTGGGAGGAAGAGCCATGGAAATTGTATATGAAAAAAATCAACTTAAAAAATTTGTAGAAGAAGCTTTTAAAGCAGCTGATGATAATCCTATTTTAATTGATAAATTTATTAACCATGCAATGGAGGTTGATGTTGACGCAATCTCTGATGGAAAACAAGTGCATGTTGCTGGTATTATGCAACATATTGAGGAAGCTGGTATTCACTCAGGAGACTCTGCATGCAGTTTACCGCCAGTGTCTATAAAACCTTACTTAATTAGAGAAATTGAAAATCAAACCAAAAAACTTGCGCTTGCTCTAAAAGTAAAAGGATTCATGAATATTCAATATGCAATAAAAAAAGATAAAATTTATGTGATTGAGGTTAACCCAAGAGCAAGTAGAACAGTGCCATTTGTATCTAAAGCAAAAGGTTTGCCGCTAGCAAAAATTGCATCACGAGTAATGGCAGGTGAAAAATTATCAAAATTTAATTTGAAGGATAAATCTAAAGGAATGTACGCAGTTAAAGAAGCTGTATTTCCTTTTAATAAATTTCCAAATAGTGATCTACTTTTAGGTCCGGAAATGAAGTCCACTGGAGAAGTAATGGGATTTGACAAAAATTTTGGAATGGCATTTGCTAAAAGTCAAATAGCAGCATCAAATTCGTTACCTAAAGATGGTTTAGCTTTTATTTCTCTCAAAAACTCACACAAAGATGAAGGAATAGATTTAGCAAAAGAACTTATTAATTTAAAATTCACCTTATGTGCAACTAAAGGGACTGCTGATTATATTAGAAAGCACGGTATGAAATGTAGAGTCATTAATAAAGTAAGCACTGGTTCTCCTCATATAGTTGATGTTTTAGATGCAAAAAAAATTGCATTAGTAATAAATACAGGAGGTGGAAATAAAGCTTATCGTATAAGCGATGCAATCGCTTTAAGAAGAGCTACCTTAAAAAATAAAGTTCCATATTGTACAAATATGTCAACAGCTTACGCATGTTTAGAGGCTATTAAATCTTTGAAAACAAATAAATTAGAAGTTAACTCTCTTCAAGATATTTAAGAGTTTACTTTCCAATCAGTTTCAAAAGTTACGTAATTTACTTGAATGCATCGTCTTTCTTTAACAATAGTTTTCTTTTCCATTCCATGCCAAGTTCCAGGTCCGCTAGTAAAGAAATAACCATAATTATTTTTATAGGGAACTGTTTTTACTTTTTCTAATTTATCATTATAAAAATCAGTACCCAAATCTTCAGACTCGTTAGCATTATTAACAAAGATTAAACCAGACATAAGTTTTTCTTTAATATCACAGTGTGGTTTGAGCCAAAAACCTTCACGGTCACATATTACCTCTAGTCTAACAAAGGAATTAGATAAATCTCTATTGATCATTTTTGAAATAACTTCATAGGTTTCTTTAGATTGAAGTTCGTTTATAAAATTTACTAAATGTGGAAAATTTGATGCGTTATCTTTATTAACAAAACACCTAAATTTTATTGCCTCTCCCCCAGATGCTATGCCCTCTCTAAACTCTGCAGCACCACCATCGATAGCTCTTGTGCCATCGTAAGAAAGGTTATGTTTACTGACATCTGGAATATCTGCTTTAATTATTTCCTCTATTGCTCCATCTGTCAAAGCATTTTCATATTCCCAATGATCAAAAGGAAATTCAAATTTTTTAGAGTTATTTAATATAGAATTTAAAAATGACATTATGAAAAAATTTTGTTTTTTATAATTCCTGCTACTCTATTAGTTTCATCTAGCTTTTCATAGTTCCAATTTTCCACTTCTTCACCTAGATTTCTTATAATTTTTAGTTCTCTAAATAAATTTCTAAATCTTTGAAATCTAATATCATTTTTTCTTGGTAAAATATTTGCTACGTAAATTGGTTTACCCGTTAAAGCTGCTTCTGAAATCATAGAACTTGAATCGCAAGTAACTATTATATTTTCTGCAATTCCAAGTGCTGATAAATATGCTTTTTTTTCAACATTCATAAAAATAGTATGATTTTCGCCAAAAAATTCTTTAGCATAATGAATAGTATTGATTGGAGTTCTCATTGAAGGAATTACTACTAATTGAAAGTCGTGTTTTTTTATCAATTTATACAGACTAGTAAAAATATGTTTCATATTCTTAGTTGAATAATCGTAATACTTAGTTGGTCCCCCCATAATTAAAGTCCAAATTTTTCTTCCATCATTTTTAATAAATGAATTTAAATAGTTCCTATTCTCCTCAATTTCACTTTGTGTAAGATAATGAATAGCACCTTTTGTTGTAATTACGTTTTGACCATCTAAATCGTCATGCTCTGGAGCAACAATGAAATCAAAATGATTTAAATTTACTTTTGGATCTTGAATGTGAATATTAAATATCTTTTTACTTGAAGTCTTTTTTAAATGAATTGATGGTATTACACTTTTTCTTCCGCAAGATATAATTACATCAAACTCATCTAGAATAATTTTTTTATAAACATCTTGAGAAATAGGAGTTAACTTTGGAGGAATCGCTTTCCAAAAACTTTTTAGTTCAACTGTATGGTGTGTGAAATCTAAATCTAAAGCTTTAGCTAAACCTTCTACTTGGCTTATCATACCATGCATTCCTTGAGTTAATAAAATACCTTTTAATTTAGACATTAATCACTATATAGCTTTCATATGAGTCAAAATCCAACTAAACACACAAAAGTGTTAATAATTGGATCCGGTCCAGCTGGATATACTGCTGCAGTCTATGCAGCTAGAGCGATGCTGAACCCTATTTTAGTTTATGGATCTGAACCAGGTGGCCAATTAACAACGACAACTGATGTTGAAAATTATCCGGGATTTTCTGAAGTAATTCAAGGTCCATGGTTAATGGATCAAATGAAAGAACAAGCAAAAGCAGTTGGAACTGAAATGATTGAAGACCATATTGGATCTGTAAATTTGAAAAGTTCACCCTTTGAAGCAATTGGAGATAGTGGTCAGAAATATACTGCTGACAGTATTATTATATCTACCGGAGCTCAGGCGAGATGGCTAAATTTAGACTCAGAGCAAGAGTTCAGAGGCTTTGGAGTTTCAGCATGTGCTACGTGTGATGGTTTCTTTTTTAAAAACAAGGAAGTGGCTGTGGTAGGTGGTGGAAATGCTGCCGTTGAGGAGGCGATGTTTCTTACAAAGTTTGCCTCAAAAGTAAAATTAATTCATAGAAGAGATAGTCTAAGAGCTGAAAAGATGCTTCAAAAAAAATTAATGGAAAATAAAAAAATTGAAATTATTTGGGATACGGTCGTTGAGGATGTAATTGGCGATAAAGACCCTAAAAATGTTAAGGGTTTAAAAATTAAAAACGTAAAAACAAATAATGTAGAGGAATTAAAATTAGACGGAGTTTTTATAGCGATTGGTCATGACCCTGCAACAAAGCTTTTTAAAGATCAGTTAGAAATGGACACTGAAGGTTATTTAATTACAAAACCTGATTCTACTGAAACAAATGTACCTGGTGTTTACGCTGCTGGAGATGTTAAGGATAAAACCTTTAGACAAGCGGTAACAGCTGCTGGCATGGGTTGTATGGCTGCGCTTGAAGCTGAAAAATATTTATCCCACTAAATTAGAAATTTCGTTAGATTCAAATACACTTCGATCAATATTTTCGTTTGCTAATTTTATCATTGCCTTAGCTACTATTTCTGACTGAATTGGTCTCATTTTTCTAAAAGGTCCAATTAATATTGGTGTTAAAAGTTTAAATATTATTATCCCAAATTTTTCACCAAACCTTTCTTCTTGTCTTTCTCCTAATAAAAAAGATGGTCTCATAATGCCAATTTTATCAAAATTTAAATTTTTAATTTCTTCTTCAACCAAACCTTTAAATTTTAAATATTCACCAGAACTTTTTGGATTTGCATACCCTGAAGAAACAAAAAAAAATGATTTAACTAAATTAGATTTTGCTATTTGAGCAATTTTTTTAGGAATATCTAGCTCGATTTTTTGATATTCATTCTTGTCGGGCGATTTTTTTTTGGTCGTACCTATGCAAAAAAAACATTCATCTCCTTTAATATCTTCAGCATGTTTATTTAAATTATTAAAATCAGTCTTTATTATTTCAACCTTTGGATCGTTAATTTCTATTAAGGAACGAACAAACAATTTAATTTTTGAATAATTTGAATTTTGAACCAGATAATTAAGAACATGTCCTCCAACTAGACCTGTTGAACCAAATAATAATGCAGTTTTCACTCTTTATTATAAGCTTTCACAGAAAGATTTAATTCTCTCCATCGCTTTTTTTAAATTTTTCATCGAGGTGGCATAAGAAATTCTGAAATATCCATCGAGACCAAATGCTGATCCTTGCACAACAGCAACATTTGATTTTTCGAGTAATTTTTGAACAAAATCTGTATCGGTTTTTAATTTTGTTTTTTTATTTAAAAGACCTTTGCAACTTGGAAACACATAAAAAGCTCCATTTGGAGTTAAACAACTAATTCCTTTAATACTGTTTAAACTTTTAACAACAAAATCTCTTCTTTGTTTAAAAGCGTTAGATCTCTTTTTAATAAAACCTTGGGTACCATTCAGAGCTTCAACTGCTGCTGCCTGACTTATTGATGAAGGATTAGAGGTAGATTGAGACTGAATTTTTCTTATAGCTTTAATTATGTCCTCAGGGCCTGCCGCATATCCTATTCTCCAACCAGTCATAGCATATGATTTACTAACTCCATTCATAGTAAGAGTTCTATTTTTTAGTTTTGATATTTGGGCAATGGTGAAAAAATTAAAATTATCATACTTTACGTGTTCATAAATATCATCACTTAAAATATAGACATTTTTATTTTTAACTAAAATTTTTGCTAAATCTTGAATTTCTTTTTTTGAATATCCAGCACCAGTCGGATTTGACGGTGAATTAAGTATTACCCATTTAGTTTTTTTTGAAATTGCCTTTTTTAATTTTTTTGCTGTTAGTTTAAAACCTTCTTGCTCAGTACATTTTACTATTTTTGGTTTTCCACCTGCTAACAAAACCATATCTGGATATGATACCCAGAAAGGTGCTGGAATAATCACTTCATCACCTTTATTTAAAGTTGCCATAAAAGCATTATAGAGTACTTGTTTACCACCAGTTCCTACCGTTATTTGGTCAACTGAATAATTTAATTTATTTTCTCTTTTAAATTTACTTACGATTGCTTTTTTTAATGCAGGCGTACCATCTACAGCTGTATACTTTGTATCTCCACTTTTAATTGCTTTAATCGCTGCCTTTTTAATATTGTCTGGCGTATCGAAGTCAGGCTCTCCCGCTCCAAGACCCACAACATCTTTACCAGCGGCTCTTAGTTCTCTAGCTTTTTGAGTCACCGCAATGGTTGGTGAAGGTTTAATTCTTTTTAAACTATCTGATATTATGCTCATTGAAATAAAAATAAATTCTACTACGTTGTTTAATATATGGAAAATACTTATCAAGATTTAATTACAGATATCCAGAGTAAAAATCCAAAAATAGGTGGAAAACTTGAAGGTGGAAAAAAATTTAAAATTAAATCTGATTTTAAACCAGCTGGAGATCAGCCCGCTGCTATCAAAAAATTAGTAGACGGTGCAAGAAAAGATCAATTTAATCAAGTATTACTTGGTGTTACTGGCTCAGGAAAAACTTTTACAATGGCAAAGGTAATTGAGGCAACTAACAGACCAGCTTTGATATTAGCACCAAATAAAACATTAGCAGCGCAACTTTATGGGGAAATGAAAAGCTTCTTTCCTGATAATGCCGTTGAATATTTTGTGTCTTACTACGACTATTACACACCTGAAGCTTATGTACCTAGATCAGACACATATATTGAAAAAGAAGCATCTATAAATGAACAGATCGATCGAATGAGGCACTCAGCAACAAGATCTCTACTTGAAAGAGATGATGTTTTAATTGTTGCAAGTGTATCTTGCATTTATGGACTTGGCTCAGTTGAAGCTTACAGCAAAATGACTTTAACCCTTCAAAAAAATTATGATTACAATAGAGAGGAAATCATTAAATCTTTAGTCGCATTACAATACAAGAGAAATGATCAAAACTTTGTTCGAGGAACCTTCAGGGCAAGAGGTGAATATCTAGAAATTTTTCCATCTCATTTAGAAGACCGAGCTTGGAGGTTAAGCTTATTTGGGGATAAACTTGAACAAATAGAAGAGTTTGATCCTCTTACAGGAGATCAAGTTAGGGATTTAAGTTTAGTAAAAGTTTACGCAAATAGTCACTACATTACTCCAAAGCCAACGGTAGAACAGGCGATAATAAATATTAAAAGAGAGTTAGAAATTACTTTAAAAAAACATAGAGAAGAAAATAAACTTTTAGAAGCACAAAGATTAGAGGAAAGAACAAAGTTCGATCTTGAAATGATAGAAGCAACTGGCTCATGTGCAGGAATTGAAAATTATTCAAGATTTTTATCAGGAAGGAAACCAGGAGAGCCCCCACCTACTCTTTTTGAATATTTTCCAGATAACACGTTAATATTTGTAGATGAATGCCATGTAACTGTTCCTCAACTAAATGGCATGTACAAAGGGGATAGATCAAGAAAAAGTACTTTAGCAGAGTACGGGTTCAGATTACCATCATGTATGGATAATAGACCTCTAAAGTTTGAGGAATGGGACCTAATGAGAACTCAAACAGTATTTGTATCAGCAACTCCTGGACCATGGGAGTTAGAACAAACAAAAGGTAAATTTATTGATCAAGTTATAAGACCAACTGGATTAATCGATCCTGTTGTAGAAATAAGACCTGCTAAAAATCAAGTGGATGACTTAATGCATGAATGTAAAAGAGTTGTAGAAAATAATCATAGAGTATTAGTTACTACCTTAACAAAAAAAATGGCAGAAGATTTAACAGAATATCTTCACGAAAATGGTGTGAAGGTAAGATATCTGCACTCTGACATAGATACATTGGAGAGAATTGAAATTATGCGAGATTTAAGAATGGGAGTATTTGATGTCTTAGTAGGAATAAATTTATTAAGAGAAGGATTAGATATTCCAGAATGTGCTCTTGTTGGAATTCTAGATGCAGATAAAGAAGGTTTTTTAAGATCTGAAACTTCATTAATCCAAACTATTGGAAGAGCTGCTAGAAATGTTGATGGTAAGGTTATTTTATATGCAGACAAAGAAACAAAGAGTATTAAAAAAGCAATTGCTGAAACTGATAGAAGAAGAAATATTCAGCTTGCATATAATAAGAAACATAAGATAGATGCAAAGTCTGTTAAGAAAGAAATAAGTGATATTTTAGAGAGTGTTTATGAAAAAGATTATGTAAAAATTAGTGAAGGCTCAAATATTGGTGGAAATTTAAAAAAACATCTCAAAGGTCTAGATAAGAAAATGAAAGAAGCTGCATCTAACCTAGAATTTGAGGAAGCAGCTAAAATTAGAGACGAAATTAGAAAACTAGAAACTACAGAATTAGAAATTACATTAAACCCAAAAATAAGGCAGTATGACGTAAAAAATAAACTTTATCCAAAAGGAAGATCAACAATGGGTATGCCAGGTACTAAAGTTACAAAAAAAAGAGATAAAAAATGGAAGCACGGAAGATAATAATTACAGGTGGCGCAACCAGAATAGGTGCTGCAATTGCAAAAAAATTATCTGGTCCTAATAAAGAAATATTAATTCATTTTAATAGATCAAAGTCTAAAGCAGAAAAATTAAAAAAAGATTTGTCTAAAAATGGAACTAAGGTTTATTTAGCGAGGGGAGATTTAAGTAAAGAAACAGATGTAAATAAAATTGTAAAATTTGCAAAATTAAAATTGAAATATTTTGATTGTCTAATAAATAATGCTTCACTATTTGAAAACGACAAGCTAGAAAACTTTACAACTGACAGCTGGGGGCACCACTTAAGAACAAATCTTAGAACACCAGCTTTATTATCAAAAGAATTCGCAAAAAATATCAAAGGTAAAAATAACAATATTATCAATCTTATAGACCAAAGGGTATTTAAACTTACTCCTTATTTTTTTTCTTACACAATTAGCAAAACTGGTCTTTATACTTTGACAAAAACTAGTGCAATGAGCTTAGCACCAAATATAAGGGTAAATGGAATTGCTCCAGGCCCAACAATTAAGAACAGCAGGCAGTCTGAGAAACATTTTAAAAAACAATACATGGCTACTCCACTTAAAAGACAAGTTGATGTGGAACAAATCTGTAATGCAGTTGACTTTTTTATTAAAAATAGATCTATTACTGGTCAAGTAATATCAATAGACAGTGGTCAAAGTTTAAATTGGCAAACACCAGATATTATGGGTGGAAAAGAATGAAAAAGAATAATCTTAAAATAATTAAGATAGATAGTAATAAAACCTTATTTAATTACGAAAAGAAAGTTTTAATCAAAGAGTTAATATTGGATTTAAAACTTGGTTATTATGATTTTGAAAAAGAAAAACCTCAGAAAGTAAAATTTAATATTGAAGTAAATTATGAAGATAAAAAACCCTCTAATGATAAAGATTTAAAAACAATCGTAAATTATGCAAAAATTGTAAAATTAATTAAAAAACTTGTTAAAAATAAACATTATAATTTTTTAGAAACCTTAGCTGAAGATGTCTTTGATGAGTTATTCAAAGACAAAAGGATTGATAAAATAAGTCTTCAGATTGAAAAACTTGAGATAATGAAAGACTGCTCAGCTGTCGGCATTCAAATTTCCAAAAAGAGAAGTCATGTTAAGTCCTGAAAAAGGTAAAGAAGTTATAAAAAAAGAATTACCTTTAATTCCCAAATTGCCTGGTGTTTATAGAATGCTGAATTCAGATAATGAAATTTTATACGTAGGTAAAGCAAAGAATCTTCCGAATAGATTAAAAAGTTATGTATCAGAAAAAAATCATATAATCCGAACAGAAAGAATGTTATCTCAAACAAAAAAACTTGAGATAACTACAACAACAAATGAGAGTGAAGCTCTACTTCTTGAGGCAAATTTAATCAAAAAACATAAGCCAAAATTTAATATTCTATTAAAAGACGACAAATCTTTTCCATATATTTTTATTTCTGATCATGAGTTTCCAAGAATAGAAAGGCATAGAGGTGCAAAAAATAGACCTGGTAAATATTATGGACCTTTTGCGAGTTCATTAGCGGTTAATATGGCGATTAAAACTATTCAAAGAATATTTCTTTTAAGATCTTGTACAGACAAACAGGTAGAGGCAGGTGATAAAACTTGCTTCAATTATTTTTTAAAAAGATGTGCAGGACCATGTGGTGGAAAAATAAATAAAAACGATTATGCAAAGTTAGTTGAAGCTGCAGATGAATTCTTAAGTAAAGGAAAATCAAGAAAAATACAAAAAACACTTTCTCAACAAATGGAAGAAGCTAGTGAAGAGCTCGATTTTGAAAAAGCTGCAATTATGAGAGATAAAATTAAATCTCTAAATATTATTCAATCTTCATTAACAATAAGCGAGGCAAATCTCATAGAGGCTGACGTGATAGCAGGTTACAAAGAGTCTGGAAAAACTTGTGTTCAAGTATTTTTTTATAGGTCAAAACAAAATTGGGGTAATCAGGCTTTTTTTCCAAAACATGATCCAGATGAAAATTTGAGCGATGTACTAAATTCTTTTGTTGCACAATTTTATGAAAACAAAGCTGTTCCTAGTTCAGTAATTTTAAGTGAGGATATAAAAGAAAGAAAATTGTTAGAAAAAACTTTAACAAAAAAAGAAAATAAAAACGTCACTTTATCAACAGCTAAGAAAGGCTCGAAACTGAGAGTAATAAATCTAGCAATAAAAAATGCTAAAGATAGTTTAAATAGAAAATTATATGAAAGTCAAAATAATAGAAATTTATTAGATGAAATTTCAAAAAAGTTCAAATTAGATAATACAATAAGTATCATAGAAGTTTATGATAATAGTCATATTCAAGGAACAAATAGTGTCGGGGCATTAATCACATATGGTGAGGAAGGATTTATCAAAAAAAGATATAGAAAATTTAATATAAAAACAGAAAAATTTAAACAAGATGATTTCGGAATGATTAAAGAGGTTTTAGAAAGAAGATTTAAAAGAGCAATTCAAGAAAAAGGTAATTTCTTAACATTCCCAGACTTAGTTTTGATTGATGGTGGAAAAGGACAATATTCATCAGCAAGAGGAACAATGAACGATCTAGGATTGAACGAAATACCAGTAATTGCTATTGCAAAAGGTAAGTACAGAAATAGTGGTAATGAAACTTTTTTTCACAATGGAAAAGAATTTAAATTCGCTAAAAACGATCCATCTTTATTTTTTTTACAAAGGATTAGAGATGAGGCACATCGATTTGCCATAAGTGCCCATAGAGCAAAAAGAAAAAAGGGTATTAGTAAATCACTTTTAGATCAAATACAGGGTATTGGATCTGTTCGAAAAAGAGCTCTTTTAAATCATTTTGGATCCGCTAGATCGGTTGAATCTGCTAGTTTAGATGAAATAAAATCAGTTGATGGTGTTGAGGAAAAAGTAGCAAAAAAGATATATAACTTTTTTCACGAATAATTATGCTTAAAAAAATTCCAAATATTCTAACTATTGGACGAATAATAATTGTTCCTTTTTTTGTTTTGGCTTTTTACCTTCCTGGATTTTATGGTGATCTAACTGCATTAATTTTATTTATTGTTGCATCATTTACAGACTTCTTGGATGGTATGTTAGCTAGAATGTTTGGAGTTGAGTCAAAGTTAGGGGAATTATTAGATCCTATAGCTGATAAGATCATTGTTGCAACAGCACTAATACTTTTGGTGATGGATGGGACTATCAGAAATTACGAAGTAATTGCAGCAATTATAATTCTTACAAGAGAAATTTTAATTTCAGGATTAAGAGAATTTTTAGCGAAAGGTAAAATTAAACTTCCAGTATCTAGTCTAGCAAAACTTAAAACTGTTTTACAAATGGTCTCTATTGCTCTTTTACTTTCTGGGGATACAGGAAATAAAATAATAAATTTCCAAGATTATAATGCTCAAACAATAGGTATTATTCTTTTATGGCTTTCTGCGGCTTTAACACTTTTCACAGGTTATGATTATATGCGAAAAGGAATTGATCACGCTATGTCTGAAGATAATAAAGATTAAGCTGCTTTTTTCTTTCTAACTAAGTTCTGATAACTTTCATTTAAATCAATAATAGTATCGCAAACTTTAAATTGGTGTTCAGCTATACAGGATACTGGCGTTACCTCTGCTGCAGTTCCAGTTAAAAAACATCCTACAAAATTTGGGAGTTCAGTTGGACTTATTTTTCTCTCATGTACTTTTATATTTTTTGATTTTGCTATTCCGATTACTGTTCTTCTTGTAATACCATCTAAAAACGAGTCTGGTATTGGCGTATGGATTTCACCTTTTTTATCTTTAAAAAAAATATTTGCTCCAGTTGCTTCAGCAACATTCCCTTCGTGATCTAACATTAAAGAGTCTGTATATCCTTGCTTTTCTGCTTCATGTTTTGAGAGAGTACAAATCATGTATAATCCAGAAGCTTTGGTATCCCAAGGTATTGTGTTTGGTGCCGGTCTTCTCCAATTTGAAATATTTAATTTTATTCCTTCTATTTTTAACTTTGGGTCAAAATATGATCCCCACTCCCAAGTTGCTACAGCTACATGTATTTTTGTTTCTTGTGCCGAAATAGCCATCATCTCACTACCCCTCCAAGCAACTGGTCTTACATAACCATTTTCTACTTTTTGAGTTGCAACTATTTTATTTGATGCAATATTTATTTCTTCTTCTGTGTATGGAATTTCAAAACCCATTCTTCTAGCTGAATAAAAAAATCTTGATGTATGTTCTTCTAACTTAAAAATCGAGCCATCATAAACTCTTTCTCCCTCAAATACACAGCTTGCATAGTGCATACCATGGCTCAATACGTGAAGTTTTACGTCAGCCCAATCAACTAATTCGTTGTTGTACCATATTTTTCCAGATCTTTTATCGTAAGGTATCATGCTTGAATTTTTTAATTTATAAATGAAAAATATCTTTGTATCTTTAATATGTCAATATAACTTACCTATAATGAAAGAACTTTTATATTTAAAAGATGACCAACTTAAAGAATTAATTGAAAAACTTTTTGTTAGCTACAGAGAAACATTTTCTGACTCAAAAAAAATATTGGATAGATATTCCATTGGTTTAGCTCACCATAAAGTAATTCATTTGCTATCAATGTATGAGGGAATTTCTATTTCTGAACTTCTTAAGAGATTAAAAGTGACAAAGCAAAGTTTAAACCGAGTTTTAAAAGACTTAATTAAGCTTGAAATTATTATTTTTAAAAAGGATGATCAAGATACTAGAGTAAAACATGTTTTTCTAAATGATAAAGGAAAAAAAATTTTTAATGAAATTTTTAATACACAAAAAAAAAGAATTCATAATGCTTTGCTAAATTCAAGTTCTGAAGAAGTTATAAATTTCGATAATGTTATAAGTAAAATAATTAATGGATAATTATATAGCACATATACTAGTAGTTGATGATGATGAAGGAATTAGATCTCTTGTAAAAAAATATTTAAATGAAAATAAGTTCTTAGTCACTACTGCAGAAAATGCAGAAAATGCATTAAAAAAAATTGAAATAATTAAGTTTGATTTAATAGTTTTGGATATTATGATGCCAGGTAAAAGTGGGCTTGAGTTTATAAAAGAAAATAAAAAAAAATTAGATACACCAGTAATACTTCTAACAGCTAAAGGCGATGCAAATGAAAGAGTTGAGGGTTTAGAGATTGGTGCTGACGATTATTTACCAAAACCTTTTGACCCAAAAGAATTAATTCTAAGAATACGAAATATATTAAATAAAACTATTAAAAAGAATCAAAGAAGAGTTATAGAATTTGAAAATGTTAAGATAGATTTGAATAAACTTTTAATATTTAAAAGTAGTAAAGAATTTAAGATCAATGCTACAGAAAAGACAATTTTGGAGAGAATGATTAATAACCCTGGTAAAACTTTTTCAAGAGAAGATATTGGCCAATTAATTAATTTAGATAAAGAGAGATCAATAGATGTGATTATTACACGACTAAGGAAGAAAATTGAAATTGATCCAAAAAATCCAAAATTTTTACAGACAATAAGAGGTGTGGGATATGTACTTTGGATTGAGTAATTACTTAAAAAATATATTGCCAAAAAGATTATTTTATAGAGCCCTTCTTATAGTTGCTATACCAGTAATAGTTTTACAGCTAGTAATTACAATTGTTTTTTTTGATAGCCTTTGGATTAAAACTAATAAAGGTATGACAAGAACTCTAGTGAATGAAATTAGTACATTTGTTGAAGCCTATGGAAGTGAACAAACAAATAAGCAAGAGTTGCTTGATCTTTTTTCAATATTTTTAGATTTAAACATTGAGTTAACCAATAACGAAAAAATACAAAATACAGATACTGAGAGATGGTTTAGCCCTATAGATAGAACTTTAAGAAGAGAGCTTAAATCTAAGTTTGGGATAGATGAATATTGGTTTGATACAACGAGCTATAAAGAATTAATTGATTTGAGAATTAAATATGAAAAAGGTTATTTTAAATTTTTAGTGCCAAAAGATAGAGTTACAAGTTCCTCAGCTAGAATATTTGCACTTTGGATCACAGTGCCTGCGATTATAATGGTGATCATTTCTTTAATTTTTTTAAAAAATCAAACTAGACCAATCACCAACTTAGCTCGTGCAGCTGAGAGGTTTGGTAAAGGAGAGAATATTGAGGAGTATAAACCGTCTGGAGCACTGGAGATAAGACAAGCAGGGCATGAATTTGATAAAATGAGGAAGAGAATTGAAAGACATATAAATCAAAGAACAGAAATGTTGTCAGGCATAAGTCATGATTTAAGAACACCACTTACAAGAATGAAATTACAACTAGCTTTTATAAAAGATAGGGAAACAGTTCAAAAATTAACTGAAGATATCAATGAAATGGAAAAAATGTTAAATGAATATTTACAATTTACTAGCTCATCGTATGTTGAAAAAGATGAAATGTTTAATTTATCAGAATTAATTTCAGAAATTGTCAAAAAGTATAATAATGAAAATATTTCGCAAAATCTAATTCCAAGAATTTATTTTAATGGTAGGAAAAATTTAATTAATAGATGTATAAATAATTTAATTGATAATGCTCTTAAATATGGAAATAAAGTTGAAATTAGCCTAAATAAAAAAAATTCAAACCTATTAATCATTTTTGATGATGACGGACCAGGTATAGAAAAAAAAGAGTACGAAAATGTATTTAAACCTTTCTACAAGATAGACAAAGGTCGATCTGATTCTAAATCGAGTGTAGGTCTAGGTTTATCAATTTCATCTGACATTATTAAATCTCATGGTGGAAATATAATGTTAGAAAAATCAAAAATGGATGGTTTAAGAGTTAAGATTTTCTTACCTGTTTAACTTTTTTTTTTTTCTCAAGTTTATTTATTTTAATTTCAAGATTTTCAACACGTTTTGAAAGTACCTCAAACTCATCTTTACTTGTAAGTTTCATTTTAAAAACAAACTCATCTCTTTTAGATTTTAATATATTAAATAGCTCTGTAGTTAAATCTTTTGAAGATACAAGACCCTGCTCTATTAATTTAGCAAACTTATCAATTATAAATTTAGAATTTTTCATATTTAAGATATACTTTATAAGTATTATTAAAAATGTTCATTAATAATTTTGACCCAGTAGCCTTAGAATTATATTCTTTAGAAATTAGGTGGTATTCTCTAGCTTACATATTTGGAATTATATTTGGTTGGATACTCGCAAAAAAATTATTTATCAGAAACGTAGAAGTTAAAAATAACTTTGATGATTATTTAACTTATTTAGTTATAGGTATAATTTTAGGAGGCAGACTTGGTTACATTTTTATTTATAATTTAAGTTTTTATCTAAATAATCCATTAGATATATTTAAAATTTGGCAAGGTGGGATGTCTTTCCATGGTGGTTTAATTGGCGTTATTTTTGCGACTGTAATTTTTGCAAAAAAAAATAATCAAAACTCATTTTTATATTTGGATATTGTAGCTTTAGTTACGCCAATTGGATTATTTTTTGGTCGAATAGCAAACTTTATAAATTCAGAGTTATATGGAACAATAACTAATGTCCCCTGGGCAGTAACATTTATTCAAATAGATAATCTTCCTAGACATCCCTCACAATTATACGAAGCACTATTAGAAGGTTTATTTCTATTTTTATTATTAATTTATTTTAGAAATAAATTTTTAAATAAACCTGGCGTAATTTCAGGATTATTTTTAATAATTTACTCGATCTTCAGATTTATTGTTGAATTTTTTAGAGTACCAGATGAACAGCTAGGTTATATATTTTTAAACCTAACGATGGGGCAAGTAATAAGTTTAATATTTATAATATCAGGAATAATCTTATTTTATTTAAAATATGAAACTCCCTAAAACAAATATTTTGTCATTAGATCAATTTATAAATTTAGCTCTTTACGATAAGGAAAAGGGTTATTATATGAAAAAGAATCCTTTTGGTGAAGATGGAGACTTTATTACTGCTCCTAATATAACAAGATTATTTTCAGAAATAATTGCAATTTGGACAATTACTTTTTGGAAAAGTCTAGGTTCTCCTAAAAAATTTAATTTACTAGAACTGGGAGCGGGAAATGGCGAAATGATGAAAGTCATAGATGAAACACTTATCAATTTTCCAGAGTGTTACGATGCCTGTAGTTTTTTAATTCATGAGAAAAGTGATTTTTTAATAAAAGAACAAAAAAAAAATTTAAATTTTAAAAAATTTTCATGGTTAAATGACATTGAAAAAATAAATTCAAACCCTACAATTTTCTTAGCCAATGAATTTTTTGATGCCATACCAATAAAGCAATTTTTTAAAAAGAAAGATGGTTGGTTTGAAAGATTCGTGAGTTTGAGTGATCCAAAAAAAGCAGAGTTTAAAGAGGAAAAAATCGATATAGAAAAAATTGAAAAACATCTAAATTTTGAAATATCAAAAAATCAGAACGTTATAGAATATTCACCGAATACATTTCCATATTTAAGAACAATTTGCAATTTAATACAAAAAAATGATGGAGGAATGTTAATTATTGATTATGGTTATGCAGACAGAAAAATGCATGAAACTCTTCAGGCAATAAATAATCATAAATATTCTAGCATTTTAGAAAATATTGGAGACTCAGATATTACTTATAATATAAACTTTCATTGTTTTGAAAAATTTATCAATCAGTTTAAGGAAGTTAATTCAATTTTTACAAATCAAAAAAAATTTTTAACAAGTATGGGTATTCTTCAAAGGGCAGAAATAATAAGCAAAAATATAGCCTTTTCTAAAAAAGCAGATCTATTTTATAGAGTAAGACGTTTGATAGATGATAAGCAAATGGGTGAACTGTTCAAAGTCATGCTTGTAAAAAATAAGAAAAATAATTTTAAAACAGGTTTTCAAAATTGATAAAATCAAAAAAACTCTCGAAAATTATAACAATTAATCATGGTTTTTTTAATAAAATTGGTGGTAAATCAAAAAATATTTATAAAAGTTTAAACTGTGGTCCAGGTTCTAGAGATAATCCGTCAGATGTTAAGAAAAATTTACAAATAGTTAAAAAAAAAATAAAAAGCAAAACTAAAAATATTTATTTACTACATCAAGTACATAGCAATAAATTTGTTTATATTAATAAAAAAAATACTTCTAAATCAAAACCAAAAGCAGACGCGGTAATCACAAACCAAAAAAATATCCCAATTGGTGTATTAACCGCTGACTGTGTGCCTATTTTAATCTGTGATGAAAGAACAAAATTAGTTGCAGCAATTCATGCTGGATGGAAAGGTGCATACAAAGATATAATTGGCAAGGTAATAGAATTTATGA
>CACNXU010000013.1 GCA_902624585.1 uncultured Pelagibacteraceae bacterium
GAACAAGGTAGTTGGGGGATAACAACAATAGACTCTGGGAGTGGCTCTATAGAAAACACCATAGAAATACCGACTGCACCGCAAACAAATAAAGGTCTAAAATTTCACGCAGCTGCAGCAGAGCTAAAAAAAATCGACGACAAATTTTTTAAATTAAAAAACCATAATCCACAGTTCAAAAGCGCAATCAAACAACTTAAAGATGATATTAAAGCTTATAGAAAAAGTTTAGATGATAATCAGGAAATCGCATCTGATTACGCAAAGAATATTGTTAAAATTGCAAGAAGAATAGAGTTTGCAAGTATCTACCCTCCTAATGCACTAAATGAAATGCAAGCTGCAATTGTTGAATTTGATGAATTACAAAATAAAGAACAAGGTGGATTAAGGTTAATTGATATTTTTTTATTCCCTGCAGGAACAATTGTTGCAAGTGGACCGACATGTTCAGAGCAAGGATCAGGAAGGTGGCTACCAAAACCATCTGATACTTTTAATAAATTTATCCTCATGTCAAAACCAAGTGTTGGTTACAAAAATATTCCTCTTTTATGGATTGAGATGGTTGATGTAAGTAAAATGATAGGATTTATTTTACCAGATTGGATAGCAGATATGTTACCTGGTGAATATCCGGTGCATACAAAAGATGGAATTGTAAAAGAAAACTTTAAAAGTAATGTTTTAAAAGTTGTTACTGGTGACTTTAAATTATTTAAAGTGCCTATTCCATATGGACACATATGGGACTCATTCTTAAGGGTATTTTTAGGTTTGGTATTTGGAATTCTTATTGGGGTGCCATTAGGATTGTTTATGGGTTTAAATAGATTTGCCAAAGGCTTCTTTGATCCTTTGATCGAATTATACAGACCTGTTCCACCGTTAGCTTGGGCACCATTAATTATTTCAGTTCTTGGAATAGATAATACGGGTAAAATATTTTTATTATTCATGGTCTCACTTTCAATTATGATTATTTCTGCAAGAGCTGGTGCATCAGGAACACAGCTTTCAAAAATACATGCTGCACACTCCTTAGGGGCTACTAAAAAACAAATTTTAAGATATGTGATTTTCCCTAATTCACTTCCTGAAATTCTTACAGGAATTAGAGTTGCCGTTGGTATGTGCTGGGGAACACTTGTTGCAGCAGAGTTTTTAGCAGGTACAACTGGTATTGGTTTTGTTGAAAACGTTGCTAAAAAGTACTTCCAATACGAAGTAATTTGGATAACGATATTTATTATGGGTCTGTTAGGTCTTTTGTTTGATATTACATTGAGAAAAATAATAGATAAAACTATACCTTGGCGTGGAAAAGGATAAATGTTAAGGGGATGAAATGAAGACCCCAGTTTTAAAAAAACAAGTAATTAAAATATTTCAAAAATTTGGTCTAAGTAAAGATCATGCTTTAATTTCTGCCAATGCATTAATAAATGCAGAATTAGTTGGCGCTTATGGACATGGTTTATCAAGACTTAAGATGTACTGTGATCGAATTTCTAAAAAAGTAATTAATCCAAAACCAAAAATTAAAATTAAAAAAATTTCGTCTTCTATTTCTCACATTGATGCAAATAATAGTATTGGTTTTGTTGCAGCTGATTTAGGAATTAAAACTGCAATTAAACATGCACAAACAACCGGAATAGGAATGGTGGCAATTAAAAATAGTGGTCACTATGGTTTATCAGGTTATTACGCAGATCAAGCAGTAAAGAAAAATTTAATTACAATGATCTATACAAATGCTCCACCTGCAGTTGCTCCGCATGGTGCATTAAAAACTTTATTTGGAACAAATCCAATTTGTTTTGGATCCCCTACTGGTTCTAAAATTCCATTCATTTTAGATACATCAATCTCCATGATTAATAGAGGAAAAATTAGAGTTGCAGCAAGAAACAATCAATCAATTCCTACGGGCGTTGCTTTAGATAAATTTGGCAAACCAACAACTGATGCAAAAAAAGCTTTAGCGGGCGTTCAATTACCAATTGCAGGTTTTAGGGGTTCTGGACTTGCTTGGATGGTGGATATATTAAGTGGAGTTTTAACAGGAGGAAATCATGCGGGAAGAGTTAAAGATCCATTTGATGATTTTTCAGGTCCACAAAATATTGGACATTTATTTATAACTTTTAAAGCAAATTTGTTTCAAAAAAATTATAAAAAACGAATTAAAGATAATATTAAAACCATAAAAAAACTTCCTAAAATAAAAGGAGTTAAAGAAATAATGTATCCAGGACAAAATAAATATGCCCGGTATAAAAATAACTCAAAAAAAGAAATTTCTATACCGGATATAATTAAGAAAGATTTGGAAACCTTAATAAGTTAACATCGTTAGAGCACCTAAAGAAACAATAACGGATGATAAAATTATCGTTCGTTTAACTTTTTCCTTCTTTTTTTCTTCTAGAAGTCTTTGCTTAAGAACATCCACGTTAACTCTTTTTGGAGCGTCAACATATTGAGAGGGGGTCTCTACAATCTCAGATGTTCTATTTAAGCTTTCTGTACTCATAAAAGTAAATAACCATGTATTATTAAGTTTTTGAATAGTTCAATCGTCCAAAATGGGTTGACTCATTCTTTGATATTGTTCATATTGGGTTTTTTTAAAATGTATGAGCACTTTACCCAGTATATCCGATCATATTGATGAAAAGATAATCAATAAAGTAATTCAAGATAACTTTGCCGCACTAGCACCCTCTTATTTTACTTTAACGAGCAATTGGTTTGTAAGAGCCTATGATCATTGGAAAGACATAGATAAGTTCGTCATTGTTATATATTTGATACATCAAGATCTTATATATTTCAGGCAAAATGGCTTAAAAATTAACTATGAAACATTTTACGAAAAAAAATCAATTGAAATTGATAAAATTAACATTTCAGACATATCAAAAGATCTAGGAGTTCCAAAAGAAAGTATTAGAAGAAAAGTTTTGGAATTACAGAAAATTGGAACAATTAGAAGAACTGGTAAAAAAATTTTTATTGTTAGGGATACTCTATACTCAGCTAAAGCAGTTGAAACACTTACAGAAATTGCAACTATGTTGCATGAATTTAATAAAATTTTAAAAAAAGAGAAACTAGTAACTGAAGTTTATTCTATTAATGAAATAATACTAGCTATAAAAGAAAATTTTTCTTATTGCTTATATCAGTTTAATAAATTTTGGTTTATTTATATGAATAGATGGAGAAAAGAACTAAAAGATTTGGAAAGTTTGGGTATTGGTATGGTAGTAGTAATAAATGCAGTTAAAAATAAAGATTTTTTTCCAAAAAAAATTATGCGTTCTTACCACAAAGAACTTATGGGCTCTGATACTAGAGGTGTAAATGCCATGTCAATTTCTGAGATAACTGGTATCCCAAGACCTACAGTTGTTAGAAAACTAAAATATTTAATTGATAAAAAATATCTTCATATAAATGAAAAAAAGTTAATTACATTCAATGCTAAAGATAGTGCTTTTATAACAACTAAGGGTATGGTGAATAGAAATATGATCAGTTTAAGTCATTTTATCTATAAAGTTTTTAATCAGATAAGAATAATAAATTCTAATTAGATTTTCTTAAAATATAAATAAAAATAAATCCTGTAATATACATGATTAATGCATAAGCAGCTGTTGGGATTGCATATAATATATCAGTGCCAAATATTTGCGTAGAAACAAATATAGCTAAAGTACCATTTTGTAATCCGCATTCTAAAGCAATACACCTCATTTGTTCAACTCCTGAAGTAAAAGCTTTTGCGATGTAGTAAGCAATAACCATCATTGATACATTTAATATTAAAGTAATTAATCCAGCTTGCATTATAAAGCTAATTAAATTATCTTTTTCTTCGTAAAATGCTGCAAAGAAGAAAATTACGAATAATACAATATTAAGTTTGTTAAATATTCCAACTTTAGATGCTATAAAATTTTCAGCAACTTTTCTGATAATCATTCCTAAAATTACAGGAACCGTTACAACTAAAAACATTTTTAGTGCTATTCCTGTCATTGAAATATTTTGTGAAATTTCTGTTATTCCAAAGAAATCTGCAGATGTAAAAATTATCAATGGAACTGTAATTATACTTAATAAGCTAATTACAGCTGTTAAAGATATTGACAATGCAACATCTCCAGCGGCAAATTTTGTCATAATATTAGATGTGACTCCTCCAGGCGCTGCAGCTATGATCATAACTCCCATTGCAATTTCTGGTGGTGCTCCAAAAATTAAAATTAATATGTATGCTACAATTGGAAGAATTATTAATTGAGAAATAAAACCAACAAAAAAATCTTTTGGTGTTTTTAATACTCTTTTAAAATCCTCTATTTTTAGTCCTAGGCCTAAGCCTAACATTATCAAAGCCAATATGATTGGTGCAATCTTAGTTACTATTTCCAAATCTTATCCCTCCCTCTCAAGATAGATCTGAATGACTATATATCATTTAATAAGATAAATAAATTTTAAACCTGTAAGTGAATATCTTAATAAAATAGTAACATTTTCCTTTATTTCATAATAAGTTTTTTAGAATAAATATAAACTTAGAGAGGAAATAATGAAAAATCTTATTAAGATAGCATCTATTGTCCTTCTTTTTTCAATTACATTGTTGGGTCTTACAAACAAAGCTTCTGCTGCAAAATTGACTTTATATTGCAGTGTAGAAATCGATGTTTGTGAAATGCTTGAACAAGCTTATGAAAAAGAAACTGGCACAAAAGTTGCGATGACAAGAGCAAGTAGTGGTGAAACTTTTGCTAAAATTAAAGCAGAAGGATCTAATCCAAAAGGAGATGTTTGGTTTGGTGGAACAGGTGATCCACACTTAACGGCTGCTCAGGAAAATTTGACAGAGAAATATAAATCAAAACATTTTGACGATTTATTACCTGCAGCACAAAACCAAGCTAAAAATGCTGATTATAAATCTGTAGGGATTTATGTTGGTGCATTAGGTTTTGGATACAATAAAGATCTTTTGGCTAAAAAAGGTCTTCCAGCACCAAAATCATGGATGGACTTAACAAAACCTATTTATAAAGGTGAAATACAAGTAGCAAATCCAAATTCATCTGGAACTGCTTACACAACTTTAGCAACAATTCTTCAAATTTTTGGAGAAGACAAAGGTTGGGATTACATGAAAAAACTTCATGCAAATATCAATACATACACAAAATCTGGTTCTGCTCCTATTAAGGCAACTGGAAGAGGTGAAAATCTAATTGGTATTTGTTTCCAGCACGATGGTGTTAAACAGACCAAAAAAGGTTTGCCTGTTGTAACAGTATCTCCTGCTGAGGGAACTGGTTATGAGGTTGGATCAATGAGTATTATTGCTGGTGCAAGAAATATGAAGGAAGCTAAAAAGTTTTATGACTGGGCATTAAGTCCTGCAATACAAACTATGGTTTTCACTTCAGGAAAATCTTTGCAAGTACCCTCAAATACTAAAGCAAAAGCTGATCCTGATGCTCCAGATTTATCTACAATTAACTTAATTGACTACAATTTTAAGGTTTACGGAGATAAATCTACTAGAGCGAGCCTGTTATCCAAGTGGGATAACGATGTATCTGTAATTCCTAGATAATTTTAGGAATTAATGAGAGGACTCGTTATCTGTTGGATGCTCATAGGAGGATTGGGCTTCCTAATCTTTCCATGGTATGTAACAGGTGACGGGTTTTTCTCAATAAACTGGATCTTAGAATATTCTTTAGAAGATTACGGTTCTGTATTACCCCAAGTATTTATAAATAAAAAATATTGGCTTTTACCAATACTACTTCCTTTAATTTTTCCTTTAGCAACATTAAAATTAAATCAGAACAACCCTCTATATTCCAAAATTTTCTTATACTCAGGAATAATTGGATTCATTTATTTTTTTATACAAGGATTTTCTATTGGTATCCGAGGATGGAATTTTGAAATTTTACAATCAATTTTTGGTGATGTAGAAAATCAGTATGGTGTAGGATCAGGTGCAGTTTTAACATGTTGTACATTTGTATTTTATATTACTCATGGTCTTTCAGCACGTGGGTGGTTGAATGGGGATAATTTTATAGTTGGAAGTATAGGAAGTATTATAATTTTAGTTTCAACTTTTGTATTTTTTCCAATTTTTAGAATGTTTACTGTTGCTTTTAAAGGAACCGAGGGTGGTTATGAAATAAGTAATTTTTCAGACAAAATATTTAATAAAGGAATTTGGGGACTTGATTGTCTTTTTAGCGATTATGCTTGTGGCGTTTTTTGGAATACTATTACTATGGGTACTCTTACAGCATTTTCATCCACAATTTTAGGTTTAGGATTTGCTCTTTTAATAGCAAGAACTAGTTTTAAATTTAAAAGAACGATTAGAATATTATCAGTATTACCAATAATAACCCCACCATTTGTAATAGGATTAGCAATAATAATTTTATTTGGAAGAACTGGTGTTGTGAGTTCGTTTCTTGAGTGGGGATTTGACATTGAACCCTCTAGATGGATTTATGGTTTACCTGGAATATGGTTTGCCCAAACACTTGCTTTCACCCCTATTGCATTTTTAGTTTTAATTGGAGTTGTTGAAAGTGTTAGTCCTTCGATGGAGGAGGCTTCACAAACATTAAGAGCTTCTAAATGGCAAGTTTTTAAAACTGTTACTTTACCATTAATGAGACCAGGAATAGCTAATGCGTTTTTACTTGGTTTTATAGAAAGTTTAGCGGACTTTGGTAACCCTTTAGTTCTAGGAGCAGAATACGATGTATTATCTACTGAAATATTTTTTGCAATTGTTGGTGCACAGTACGATGAAACTAAAGCGGCAATATTAGCTATGATTTTATTATCTGTTGTTCTAGTAGTATTTTATTTACAAAACCAATGGTTAGGAAAAAAATCCTATATTTCAATTTCAGGTAAAGGAGATAGTGGTGTTCATCCAGAACTTCCAAATAAAACAAAATGGGTAATTTATTCAACTGTGCTTCCCTGGGCTTTATTGACATTTATAATTTATATAATGATCATGTTTGGCGGATTTGTAGAAATGTGGGGTGTTGATCATAGCTTTACATTAAGACATTATATTGAAGCTTTTAGTGTTGATTGGGTAAAAGAGAGAGGTTTCTTATGGACAGGAACTGCCTGGAACTCCTTTAATACTACATTTACTATAGCTCTAATTTCCTCTTTACCAACTGCTGCAATTGGAATTTTAACTGCCTACCTATTAACAAGACATAAATTTAAAGGAAAAAATGCTTTTGAATTTGGTACAATGTTAAGCTTTGCAATACCTGGTAGTGTTATCGGTGTAAGTTATGTTTTTGCTTTTAATGTTCCTCCTCTTGAAATAACTGGAACTGGAATAATCTTAGTAATTGCATTTGTATTTAGAAATATGCCTGTTGGAGTAAGAGCAGGAATAGCTGCTATGAACCAGCTTGATCCACACTTAGATGAAGCTTCATCAACTTTAAATGCCTCTAGTTCTCAAACATTTAGAAACATAATTCTTCCATTATTAAAACCTGCAATTACAGCATCTTTAGTCTTTAGCTTTGTGAGAGCTATGACAGCAATTAGTGCCGTTATCTTCTTGGTAAGTGCGAATTACGATTTAGCAGTTTCATACATATTAGGAAGATTAGAAAATAATGACTACGGACTTGCAATAGTGTATTCATCTGCATTAATTGTAGTTATGCTGATTACAATTACTTTAATGCAATTAATAATAGGAAAACGTAAATTAGGAAGAAGAGATCAGGCAGCTGGAGTTTTACAAGGAAATTTAGGATAATGAAAAAAGCAGAAGTAAAGTTTGAAAATATAACAAAAAAATTTAATAAAACTACAGCGGTAGATAATGTTAGCTGTAAATTTGAAGCTGGAACTTTAACTACTTTACTTGGTCCATCTGGTTGTGGAAAAACTACTTCACTAAGAATTATTGCTGGCCTAGAAAGAGCTACAAGTGGTAAAATATTAGTAGATGATGAGGACGTAACATTATTTCCTGCAACTGACAGAGATGTATCAATGGTATTTCAATCTTATGCTTTGTTTCCACACATGAGTGTAATTGAAAATGTTTCGTATGGCTTAAAAATGGTCAATGTAAATAAGGAAGAATATATTCAAAAATCTTTAGAAACTCTAAAATTGGTAAATTTAGAGGGGTATGAAAACAGAATGCCATCAGAACTATCTGGCGGACAGCAGCAAAGGGTTGCGGTTGCAAGAGCAATTGTGTTGGAACCAAAAGTACTGCTTTTCGATGAACCTCTTTCTAACTTAGATGCAAAATTAAGAAGACAAGTAAGAGAAGATATTAGAGAGATTCAACAAAAATTAGGAGTTACAACTATTTACGTAACCCATGACCAAGAAGAAGCTTTAGCAATATCTGACAAAGTAATTGTAATGAATAATGCTATTATTGCTCAAGAAGGTAGTCCAAAGGATCTTTATAATTATCCACAAAATAAATTCGTAGCTAATTTTATTGGAGATGCAAATGTTGTAAATGCAGAAATTTTAGACAAACAATCAAATTCTTATAATTTAAAAATTGGTGAAATGAAAATTAAAGTACAAAGTGATAAAAATTTTGAAAATAATGTATCTGTAGCGCTTAGACCTGAAAAAATTTCAATTAATAAAGAAAAAAAAGAAAATTCTATTCATGCGACTGTAAATAATGCATCATTTGTGGGAGGTAGCTATCAATACGTATTAAATTCAAATGCTGGAAAACTGTTTGTAATTTCTGGAGAAACAAATGACATATTTAAAGTTGGAGAAGAAGTCTTTTTAAGTATAAATGACCAAGAAGTAAAAATTCTTAACGATTAAATATTATGCTATCAAGTAAAGAAATTATATGCCCAAATAACCTTTTAGATTTAGCTCATAAAAAAAAAGGTGTTAAAGTTGCTGTTGTAAATGCAGGGAAACCTTTACCAATGTTATCCATTCAAGATGCGGTAAATGAAAATCTAATTGAACCTATTTTTATTGGTCATGAAGTTGAAATACAAAAATGTGCTGAAAATATTAAATGGGATATTTCTAAATATGAACTCATTCATGAACCTGTAGAGAACGATACCGCCAAAATTGCTGCTAAACTTGCAAGTGAAGAAAAGGTTAAAATAATTGTCAAAGGACATATTCATACAGATGTTCTTATGAAAGAGGTTTTAAAACGTGAATATAATTTGTTAGGCAAAACAAGACTAAGTCATATTTGGCATATGAGTATTGGCAAAGATGATAAACCTTTGATAATCACTGATGGAGCATTAAATGTATTGCCCAATATAAAAACTAAAATGCATATCTTGAAAAATGTAGTAAATTTTTCACACAGAATAGGAATAGAAAGACCTAAAATATCTATTTTATCAGCAACAGAAGAAGTTTTAGAAAGTGTACCAAGTTCCATTGAAGCAGCAGAAATTACAAAGTTAGCTAAAGAAGAAAATTTAAATGCTGATGTTTTTGGTCCTTTAGCATTTGATAATAGTATTTCAAAAAAATCAGCAGCAATAAAAGGTATTAAAAATTTAGTTGCTGGAGAAGCGGACGTTTTGTTAGTACCAAGTGTAGAAACTGGAAATGCTTTGGTTAAAATGCTAATCTATTTTAGTGGTGCATGTGCCGCAGGAGTTGTCGTTGGTGGGAAAATTCCTGTGGTTATAACAAGTAGATCTGATGAGTCTCAAGCTCGTCTAGCTTCAATTGCAGCTGCAGTAGTCTCTTTAGACTAAATGTTTCATTGAATTTCAAAAGAAATTCATTTAAATAAACTAAATCTTAAAGGAGAACAATGGCAATTACATACTTAAAAAAATCCCCAAAAACATCATCAACTGACGATACTAAAACACGAGAAATAGTAGAAAATATATTAAAAGATATTGAGACTTCTAAAGAAGAGGGTTGCAAAGAACTTTCTAAAAAGTTTGATAAATATGAAGGTGATGTAATTGTGTCAAAAGAAAAAATTGAAGAAATAAAAAAAAATTTAGATCAAAAAACTAAAGATGATATTCAGTTTTCTCACGAAAGAGTAAGAAAATTTGCTGAAGCACAATTAAAAAATTATGGTCAAGACTTTGAAGTTGAATTATCTGATGGTTTGTTTGCTGGACAAAAACTTATTCCTGTAAATACAGCGGGGTGTTATGTTCCTGCAGGAAGATATGCTCATATAGCTTCAGCTGTAATGAGTGTAACAACAGCAAAAGTTGCAGGTGTAAAAAATATTTTAGTTTGTAGTTCTCCTAAACCTGGAATTGGTGTTCATCCATCAATTGTTTATACAGCAGATCTTTGCGGTGCAGATGTAATTATGAATTTAGGTGGTGTGCAGGCTATAGCTGCTATGACAAATGGATTGTTTGGTAACGCACCAGCTGACATGTTGGTTGGTCCTGGTAATCAATTTGTTGCAGAGGCTAAGAGACTTTTGTTTGGTAAAGTGGGAATAGATTTATTTGCTGGACCAACAGAAATTGCAGTTATTGCTGATGAAACTGCTGATCCTGAAATGGTTGCTTTTGATTTAGTTGGACAAGCTGAGCATGGATATAACTCTCCAGCATGGTTATTTACTAAAAGTAAAAAAGTTGCAGATTATGTAATACAAAGGGTTCCAGAATTAATTGCAGATCTTCCAGACCTTCCTCGAGAAAATTCAGGTGCTGCATGGAGGGATTATGGTGAAGTAATACTTTGCGATACTGATGAAGAAATTGCCAAAGTAAGTGACGAATATGCACCAGAACACTTAGAAGTTCAGACAGAAAATTTACAGTGGTATCATGATAGATTAAAAAATTATGGCTCTTTATTCATTGGTGAAGAAACAACAGTTGCATATGGAGACAAATGTTCAGGAACAAATCATATATTACCAACTAAAGGAGCTGGAAAATATACTGGAGGTTTATTTGTTGGCAAATTTATAAAAACATTAAGTTTCCAAAGAATGAGTAAAGCTGCCACAAAAGAAGTTGGAGCTGCTTGTGCAAGAATTTCTAGATACGAAGGAATGGAAGCACATGCAAGAACTGGCGATGTAAGATTGAGAAAATACGGATTTTCAAATTAATTTTCACCCACCCAACTTATATCTCCTATAGTTTCACCAATAGAATTAGCTATAGGTTTGTTTAAAAATAATTGTAATTTTGTTTTATCAATTATATTTAATTCTGAAATCATACCAGCTATTGCTGTTGAGGAAGCTCTTGCATTTCCATCTAAAATTTTAACAACAATTGAAATTTTTTGTTCAGGAATAATCGCTACAAAAACTCCTTCAGCTCCATTTTTAAAGAAAGCTTTTTTATTCAAAAGTTTTGTTAATTTTGAATTATCACTTTCATTTCCACCAGCATAATCAGGTTGATTTACACAAGAATTATAAATTTTTTTAGCAATTTCTCCTAAATTACCAAGTTTATTAAAATCAGAAAAATTAGCTATCAAGTGTCCAAACTTATTTAGGGGTATTAATGGATTAGGAAGTGTACATCCATCAACACCAATATGATTTAATTTAGTTTCACTTAAATTTTCTATTAGATTAAATAATTCTTTTTGAATTAAATGATCTTTAGAATTATACTTTTCAATATCTAGTCCCCTCTCGATTGCTACAGCTAAATGTGCACAGTGTTTACCAGAACAATTATGAAAAATTTTTCTTTTTTGCTTGTATCTACCAAAAGCTTTGAATTTATTATCAAGCATCCATGGCCAATCTTCACCACAGGCGAGTTTACTTTCATTAATATCTAATTTTTTTAACCAATCTTCAATTAATTCTTGATGTATATCTTCTGCAAAATGTGACGAAGTAGAAAAAGCAATCTGTTTTTCTGAAAGATTTTCCTTTTCAATATATCCATCTTTAAATAAATTTAACGACTGGATTGGTTTTAAAGAGGACCTTGGATAAATAAGTTGTGAGCTATCACCCCATTCTTTTAGTATTTTTCCATCAGAATTAACTATAGCACCAACACCAAAATGTTCACTCTCAATTGATCCACTTCTGCTAACAGTTACTAATTTTTTTAACATTTAAATTTATTAGCATTTTTGTTAATATTATATAAGTGGAGAATAAATTATGGCAACTTACGAGTGTTCTAAATGTGGAATGTCCGTTAACGCATCATGTGGAAAATGTGAAAAACCATTAGTAAACGATATGTTAGAACTAGATAATGGTAATGAAGTACAAATATCTAAATGTCCAGATAATCATGGTAAAATAAAATCACCATTATGTTGTGGACAAGATATGAGTTGTAAAATTTAATTAATTTAATTTTAAATCCAAATACAGAGCTGCGGACCAAGAAAAATTATTTGCGCCCATTGGTTTACCATTTTTGCAACTGTAATATTCGTGAAATCCTTTTTTTTCTAACAATCTAATAGTGCTTTCTTTTATTTTTTTTGAGTATTTCTCGTCCTTATTAATTAAACCTTTACATACAAACCAATTACAATTAACCCATATAGGACCTCTCCAATAACGTTTTTCCTCAAAGCTTCTATGATCAGGTTTTATTGAAGAAAAGAAATATTTTTCTCTTAAGTTATGTTTTTTTAAATTTTTGATTAAAAGATTATTTATCTTATAATTGTTAATATCAGCAAACAGTACTAAGTAATTTGTTATTGATGGGACTGATATTTTTTTTTTATTTCTTAAATCAAATGAAAAAAAGGTACCCTTTTTTTTGTCAAAAAATTTTAAAATATTTCTCTCAGTCAGTTTTACATAATTAATTATTTCTGAACTATCTAAATTAAATTCTTTTAAAAGTATGATTAAATCTTTATTTGCTTTAAGAAATATAGAATTAAATCCAATATCAACGACATTGAACAATGCAGTATTGAATATTTTTTTTGGATTATACTTCTTTTTTCTTAAGTCATTTTTAATCGTTACATACCTATCATAGTCAATATTTAAAGGTCTATGTTCTGGATTAATGACTTTATTATCAGCTCTTTTGTATTGTATATTTTTTTCAATTTCAACTTTACTCATTGGTTCATCCCAAAGTGAAGAATTGTCATAACCGCTTTCCCACGGATGTAGTATTGATACCAAACCAGTTTTTTTTGGATCTCTATATTTAATAAACCATTCATGAGATTTTTTTATTTTAATCATAAATTTTTTAATTTCTTTTTCTTGTTTTTTATTAATTTTATTTTTATCTATGATTTGTTTTAAAATGCTTGCTAGTACCGGAGGTTGAGTTATTCCTGAAGAGTGAATTTTATTTCCACAATTCCAAGCGGTATGATTAGGATAGTAATTAGTATTTGTGTCATGAAATAGAATGTGAGGAATCATTCCATCTTTCCATTGTCCAGCTAAAAGAGTTTTAATTTCTTTTAATGCAAAATTTAAATTAAAATAAGAATATCCTAATGCAATAAATGCTGAATCCCAGTTCCATTGTGCAGGATATAATTTATTATTAGTCGGTAAGGTATATCCTCTTTTTCTATTTCCAATTAAAATTTTTTGAGCATTTTTAATAAACCTATTCATTATCCTTTAACGCTTCCTGCTGTCAAACCGCTAACTAGATATTTTTCAAAATAAACAAATATAAATAATACTGGTAAAGTAACAACAACTGACCCTGCCATTAAATATTGTCTTGGGGTTTCGGCATCACCACTTAGATATTGAATTGCCCTTGACAATGTAAATGAATTTGGATTATCCAAAAACATTAAAGAAAATAAAAATTCATTCCAAGCAATCATAAAAACATACAAAGCAACAGATGAAATAGCTGGAATACTTAGTGGGATTATAATTTTTGTTATAATTCCAAACCAACTTAATTTGTCTAAAATTGCAGCTTCCTCTAATTCTTTTGGTATGCTTTTGAAGTATCCTTGTAACATATAAATAGCTACTGGGAGTGTTGTTGCCGTATAAACAATTAATAAACCTTCTATTGAATTACGTAAACCTAATTGACTAAATATTGTATACAAGGGAATAACAAGAACGATTGCAGGAAACATATATATAATAAGTATAGATGTAGATAAAAATGTTTTTCCAAAAAAATTTAATCTTGCAACTGCATAAGCAGCAGGTATTGCAAAAAGAAGAGTGATAATAACAGTACCGACAGAAACAATAGTACTAATCACAATATATTTTCCAAATTTATAAGATTTAAAAATTACAAAATAAGATTTGAATAAATCTTTTATATCTTGGCCAAAATTTATACTAAAATCTAAAGGATTAACTAACAATGCTATTTGTGTTTTAAAACTTGTTACTAACATCATGTAAAATGGAAAAAGTATTACAAATGAGAAAAATAAAATTCCAAATAAAGTTAAAAAATCAAATAATATTACTTGGGTAGAGTACTCTTCTTTTAAACTTATAAAACTATATTTACTAATTTTATTAATAAAAAAATATAAAATTAAAAATACACCCACATTATACCAAATTGGTAATTTTTGTATTAAGTAGCCATCACAAAAAACGAATATGGAAGAAAAAATAATTGATTTATAAAAAGGTTTAATTTTATCGCCTATTCCTAAATGAGCTAATGATATTAAAAAACCAAATATAAAAATTATTTCTATATTAAAACTATTAATACTTAAACCTTGCAATGTTGCTAATATCTTCCAAATAGAAATTAAAAAAATTAAGAAAAAAGTAGATATCAACGAAAATAATATTGTATTTTTAGTTCTCATCTAATCTCTTTCCTAAAAGTTTAAAATAAAAAAACATAAACATTAAAAGCAATACAACGATTACTATTGAAACAGCTGAGCCCATTCCAATGTCTGATATTGCAAAACCTTGTTGATAAACATTTATTGGTAAGGTTCTTGTCCCTGATGCACCTCCAGTTAATAAAAAGACGTCCTCAAATTTATTAAAATTCCATATAAATCTGATCATGAATAAAATAGAAATTACTGCAGTAATTTGAGGAAGTGTAATTTTAAAAAATTTTTGAAATGGACTTGCTCCGTCAACATCAGCAGCCTCATATAATTCTTTTGGAATAGCTTGAAGTCTTGCAAGGATAAATAAAAAAGCTAAAGGAAAATATCTCCAAATTTCAAACATTATAACTGTTGTAAGTGCTAACCTTAATTTAAAATCAAAATCTAAAATACTAATTTCAATATATTTTTGTCCAAGAAGGTTTATTGGAGTTTCTATAATTTGATAATTTAATAATAAACTATTTAATGTTCCGCTATTTGGATCTAGTAGAAGCTCCCAAGTGTAAGCTAAAGCTACAACTGGTGCAACATAAGGGAAAAGTAGAACACTTCTCATAAATGTTCTTCCAAAAAATTTTTGATTAACCATTTGAGCGGTTAAAATACCAAACACTATTGAGCCAACCGTTCCAAAAAATGTATAATAAAAAGTAGTAAGTAGTAAATCTATAAATTCATTTTCAAACAAAACTTTTTTAAAGTTTTTGAGAGTAAATTTAGTATTAAGTAGAATATTATCAGATTTTCCATCTAATTTTGGTTTAATTGATTTAAGTTTTTTTTTATCTATTTCTGAACCATCATTTGTCGTTAATATTACTTGAAAATTTTCCTTATATTTAGCAGGCCAATTTCCAAATTCACATTTCAGGGTATACTTTTTGTAGGAGCATCTGGAATCTAAATTTTCAATTTCAAAATTTTTTGGAAAAATATCTTTAAAAGAAACATCTCTAATTTTCTGAATTAATGAACTATTTCTTAACTTGTATAATATTTTTATTTTGGTGGGTTCATCAGAAATAGATTTTACAATTTTTTTTACTCTTGGTTCTGGAATACGAATATCTTTTAATTCAACTTCTTTAAAACTAATCCATATATTTGCAAAAATAGGAAATAAAATTATTGAGAAAACTAAAAGGACTGCAGGTAATGTTAGTATGTATGCAGTTTTTTTTTCTGTATTTGCTAAAGTGTCATTCATAAAAAAAGCGGATAATTTATATTATCCGCTTTTTTAAAAAATTTAAATTATTTGAATTTAGCTAATGATTTGTTGATCATATCAACAGCTTCATCGACATCAATTTGATCATCAATATAAAGTCTAGTAATTCTATTTATAAATTGAGAATTTATGACTTTTGATGCTCTTGATAGTTCACCTTCTTTAACTCCCCATCTATTTGCAGTATCTAAACCAGCTACAATATTATTAATAACGTCTGGATCATATAGATCTGACAATGGAGCTTTTCTATCAACTCCAACAGGTAGTTTACTCCAAGCTTTTGTGAAAGCTTCAGGGTCACTTGAATTTCCTCTTCTTACAGGAAACTTGCCCTCTGGAGCAATAGACAATGTACTTGTGTAACCTTCATCCATTGAGTACATTATAAATTGTTTAGCTTCATCAGTATCAGCGTCAGCTGTTATACCAAAATATCTAACATCTGCCCATGCTGCACCTTTCTTGTTACTAGGTCCACTAAAATTAGTTATGAAACCAGTTTTTGAAGCTAGTTCAGGTGATGTAGGATCACTGTTAATTGTTGGTGGAGCTGAATCTCTTAAACCAGCAAGCTCATCCATAATGAACGGAGACCAAATAATCATTGGAGTTTTACCTGCAAAATAAAGTGCTCTAGATTGTTTCCAGTACAATTCTCCTGGAGGACTTGCTTTCGCAATTACTTTATAAAACTCTAATGCTTCTTTTAATTTCTTACCTTGCTTTTTGATGCCACCTTTTTTAACAATATTAACACCGTTTGCTAAAAGAACATGCTCTAAAACCTGACTCATAAAATTTTCATCAGTTTTTGTTGCAGCAACAAAACCAAACATACCATTTTGTTTAGATAATTTTTCAACTGCAGCAACAATGTTTGCATAACTTGTTGGTGGTGCTAGGTCTGCATTATCAAAAAGGTCTTTTCTATAAACAACCATTTGTGTCCATCCATCAACTGGAACTGCTGCAATCTTTGAGCCTTTTTTTGCCATGTTAAGTGCACCTGGTGCAAATGTGTCTTTACCTAGGTCTTTTACAACATCATTGTTAGCGTCCACATCTAAAATTCCTGCTTCAGCCCATGGTAGTACATACTGTAAAGTGTGATAGATCACATCTGGTAAATCACCTGCAGCAGCAGCTGCTGTAGCTCTAGTTCCCAAATCTTTTTCCTCTACTGGGATGACCTCTACTTTTATTCCTGTTTTAGCTTCAAAAGCTTTTGCCATTTCCTCTTGCTTAGCCATTCGGGCAGGCTGAACTTCTGTAGTCCAAAACTTTATGTCTGCATAAACAACATTTGTTATAAAAAATGATATTACACAGAAAAACATAATTATATTTTTCATATTTCCCCCGTTTAAATATTTATATAAATATATTGAATTGAGAATGTTTCGCAAAGTGAAAACTCTCGCATATCAGCTATGAGCAAAAAACATAATATTTTTGTTAAATAATTAGAGATAAATTATATTTAACAATTATAAGTTGTACTAGGAATTAACTCTTTTTCCATTTACATCAAAAACAAAAATATTATTCATGTCGAAACCCATTGAATTACCAATCTCAATGTTGCTTGGTATTTTTGCACTTAATTGATATTCATCTTTTTTCATATAAGTAATTTTCTCATTACCTAAATTTTCTATTAACTCTATCTCAGGATTGAACGTAAATTGACTACTTTGACTTGGTTTTAAATGCTCCGGTCTGATTCCGACAAAGTGTTTTGATTTTTTAAGTTTAAATTTATCAAATTTGATATCATTTCCTAATAATTTAATTGTATTTTCAGAAATTATATTTTTTTCGTCAATTTCTAAAATATTCATTTTTGGCGTACCTATAAATTGAGCCACAAAAATATTAGCTGGATTATTATAAATTTCCTCAGGAGTTCCAACTTGCTCAATATTTCCTTGATTTAAAATAACTATCCTATCTGCTAATGTCATTGCCTCTACCTGATCGTGTGTAACATAAATCATATTAGTTTTAATTTGATTATGTAACTTTGAGATTTCTACTCTCATTTCAGCTCTTAAAGCTGCATCTAAATTGGATAAAGGTTCATCAAATAAAAATATTTTTGGATTTCTTGTTATTGCCCGTCCTATTGCCACTCTTTGTCTTTGACCTCCAGATAATTGTTTTGGTTTTCTCTCAAGAAGTTCTTCGATTTTAAGAATTTTTGCTGCTTGCATTACTTTTGTATTAATTTCTTCTTTTGGTCTTTTTTCAATTTTTAATCCAAAAGACATATTTTCATATACATTCATATGAGGATAAAGCGCGTAAGATTGAAAAACCATTGCTGTCTGACGTTTTGAGGGATGTAGTTCATTTATTTTTTGATCATTAATGAATATTTCACCTTCATCTATTTTTTCTAATCCTGCAATCATTCTTAGTAAAGTTGATTTTCCACAACCTGATGGTCCTACTAAAACAAGAAACTCATCTTCTTTTCCTAAAAGATTAAAATCAGTTATAATCTTGTTAGATCCAAATGATTTGTGCACCCCAGTAAATTTTATATTAGCCATTAAATTTTTTTATGTTTTAAGAACATCTACTCCAATTTGTTTTAATATATGAATTATATCAATTGGCACCCAATTTTCACGAATTTTTCCTTCATCGTGATGATAAAAATCCATAACTCTCATTGTTACTTTTTGATTTTCTGACTTATAACCAAGCCAATCATCTGATCCATAAACTGCCTGAATACTATTCCAGCCAGCCGTTAATGAAAATTTACCATCTCCTAACTCACAATAGTGGCCAAGTTTCCAATAATTTCTTTCTTTAAAAGTTTTTCTAAAAGGTAATTGATGATTATCTACAAACCCCTCTAAGGATCTTGCTGTACCAATTCCACTTGGTCCATACCAAATCATTTTGTTGTGCCAATAATCATTTTGTGGATGATTTAATAATTTTTCTTTAAGATCCATGTCAGAAGAAATTTCTAATTCAGGCTTTATATTTAGGCTTCTCTGCATAATTAGAGATTGTTCTAAACTAGCTTTTGAAATTTCCATATTTTTTTCAAAAAAATTTACACCATCTGTATTTATTGGGTTCAACCAATTACCTTCAGATCCTCGTGAAGTATTTAGTGGATTTGCTCCTGTTTGAATTAATAAATCTATTAAATCTATTAAAATATAACTCTCAATAATCTTATTATTCTTTAGTTCATGAATTTCACAACATTTTAAATTAATCATTTTATTATTAGGATTAATACCTAGCCAAGAGTTTTTGAATATTCCAGATAATGAAGAAATTGAACCAATTTGAAGTTTATCTCTAAAAGTTCCGCCAATGACCAATTGTTCTCTTCTTTCTAGGTCAGGAAATGAATTTAATAATGGTTTCCAAAATAATTCTCTATATTTTTCAATCCCAGTAAATTCATTTAAAGGATAGAAACAATTCACTCTAACATTTTTGGAAAACGCATTTTCTAAATTTTCATCGAGCTTTGAAATACCTTCGTTTACTATCTTGCCTAAATAACCTCTTACTAGTTGTTTATATTTATAATTTTCATTAGGAGTTATTACTAATTTCTCTACTTTCTCTTGATCCTTTAGGCCTGTATCAAATTGTTCTATTTGCATATATAATTTATTAGTTAAATTTAGTATCACAAAATATACTGTAAAAAAATGAATAATCGATTAGCAAAATTTAAAGATCTTGTTCCAAGTACCTTACCTTTCGTAGAAGGTAAACTTGAAGGTCATAAAGAAAGAAAAAATTATTCAATTGTAGGTCCTGGTGTCGCAGAAGATGCTGGGCAGTCTGTCAAAATTTCAATACCACATAGTTTTAATTTGGGCGCTGTTTCTGCGATGCCAAAAAATGGATCAGGATTGCATAGTCACACTACTGCAGAAGTGTTTTTGATTTATTCAGGTAAGTGGAAATTTTATTGGGGCGCTAATGGAAAAGATCAAACTATATTAAGCGCTGGAGATATAATATCGATGCCAACAAATATGTTCAGAGGATTTGAAAATGCAGGTGAAAAAGAGGGGTTAATGTTTGTTGTACTTGGGGGTGATGATCCAGGACTAATTACTTGGGTTCCTAGTGTTTTGGAAAAAGCAAAAGAAACTGGAATGGCTTTGCTTGATGATAATTCTTTAATTGATTTATCAAATGAAAAAATACCCAATGGTAAAGAACTTTTAAAACCAATAACTTCTGAACAAATTAAGAATTTTGATGATTATAGATTAGATGAGCTTTCAAAATTTATTTGTAAATTTGAAAATAGAAAAAATTTTGAGCAAGAAATCTCTCCAGGATTGTTTTTAGTTCAAGTGCTTGGAAATAGATTTAATAATCAAAATTTTAAACCAATAATTAATCAAAGTACTGGTTTCAATTTAAGTTTGTTAAAAGCAAAAAATTGTAATGTTGAAAATATAAAATTTAACAAACCTACAATATTATTTTCACAAACAGGAGATTGGCAAATTACAATAAATAAAACTGAAATATATCTAAAACCAAAAGATACTTTTTCAGTTCCTATAAATTCAAACTTAGGTATAAAAATTGATGATCAGCAAGATTGTTTTTTAAATTGTGTGTCCCAAATTTAATGAAGGGCTTTGACGATAAATATAAGGACTTTCCAGATTACATTCTAAAAATTACAAAGCAAATTTGGGAGGGAAAGGATGTTAACTCAATATCAAAATTTTACTCTAAAGATATACCTGTGAGATCTCCATTTGGAGTAACTTATGGAAATAAACCTGTAATAGATGCAACTTTCGCAACACTAAAAGAATTTCCAAATCGTCAACTTTTAGGAGAAGAAGTTATTTGGAATGGAAATGATGAAGAAGGTTATCATTCCTCTCATAGAATACTAAGTAAAGGTACTCACTTAGGAGATGGCTTTTACGGAAAGCCAACCAAAAAAAATATTTACTATAGAGTAATTGCAGATTGTGCGTGTAAAAACAATCAAGTTTATGATGAATGGATTGTAAGAGATCAAGGTGCAATGGTAAGACAACTTGGATACACACCTAAAGAATTTGCCAAACTGTTAATAGAAAAAGAAGGTGGAGAGACTAAAGCAAAAAAAGTATTTGATTTAAGTTCCGATATGAAATCTGAATATACACCATTTAATTTTAAAAAAGATAGTATAGGTGAAAAATATTCTCAAATTTTAAAAAATATTTTTTTAGAAGATTATAAATTTACTAATTATGCAAGAGCTGCAAGTATTTTCTGGCCAGGTAACAAGATAGGTCATGGAAGAGAGGAAATCTCAAAATTTTGGAATTCTATAAAAAATGCACTTAAAAATATTAATTTTTCTGTTGAGCATGTTGGTTGGTTAGAGGAAGAGGGTAAAAATAGCAAGGTATCGATAAGATGGTTTTTAAATGGATTGCACGCTAATAATACCAATGAGTATGAGCAAGCAACCAATAAAAATATTTTTATCATGGGAATTAATCATGCTGAAATTGTTGATGGAAATATAATTAGAGAATGGGTGTTATTTGATGAAGTTGCAATTTGGAAACAATTATTAATGAAATAATAAAATGAGTAAAATTAAAACTACACATGTTGGAAGCTTACCTAGATCAGATGATTTATCTGAACTCTTATTCAAAAAAGATAAAAAGGAAGAAATAGACTCTATTGTTTTTGATGAAATAGTAAAAAGAGATGTAAATAATATTGTAAAAAAACAAGTTAATATTGGAATTGATTTTGTTAGTGATGGAGAAATGTCAAAAATAAGTTATGCAACATATGTTAAGGATAGACTTGAGGGATTTTCGGGAGAGAGTGAAAGGAAAGCACCAAAAGATTTAGACGACTTTCCTTCTTTTAAAGAAAGAATAGCAAGAACTGGTGGTACACCAACTTATACAAGACCTTGTTGTACTAGTGAACTTAGAATTAAAGATAACACTTCACTTACTAAAGATATAAAAAATTTTAAAAATTCTTTAGATGCTAATAATCATTCAGACGCATTTATGAACGCCGCATCACCAGGAGTGATATCAGCATTTTTGCCAAATAAATTTTATAAAAATGACGATGAATATTTAGAAAATTTGTCTAACTTAATGAAAGATGAATACGAGGAAATAACCTCTAACGATATTCAATTACAATTAGATTGTCCTGATCTTGCTTTAGCAAGACATATGACATTTAAAGATCTTTCAGAAAAAGAATTTCTTAAAAGAGCAGAGAAACAGATTGAATGTCTCAATAACGCAATTCAAAATATAGATAGTTCTAAAATAAGAATGCACATATGCTGGGGTAATTATGAAGGGCCTCACTTATATGATATTTCCCTTGAAAAAATTATGCCAATTGCTCTTAAAGCAAATGTACAAACTTATTTGATTGAGTCATCTAATCCGAGACATTCTCATGAATGGCAAATTTTTGAAAACTTAAAAATTCCGTCAGATAAAATAATTGTTCCAGGAGTAATAGATTCCACAACTAATTTTGTTGAACATCCAGAAGTTGTAAAACAAAGAATTTTAACATATTCAAAAGTAATCAATAAAGACCAATTAATGGCTGGGACAGATTGTGGATTTAGTACCTTCGCTGGATTTGGAAATGTAGACGAAAACATAGTTTATAAAAAGCTTGAAGCGCTCGTTGCAGGAGCAGAAATTGCGTCAAAACTGATTTAATTATCACTTTGAATTCACTTCAGTAGTAGATATAGTTTTCAAACTTAAATTATAATTTAACAAACAAATATAGAGAGATAAAATATGAGAAAAATACTAGTTACTTTATTGTTTCTACTTTTTGGAACTTCTGCATATGCAGATTGTAACATTAAGAGTGGTTCAATAAATATTTTGGCTAATGATTTTCCTGCATTAAGAACTTTCGTTGAAACTTCTAAACAATGTAAAGGAAGTGCTGATTTTAAAGTGACACACTCATCAGAGCACAATAAAATCGCTGTGCCAGCGCTAACTGCAAACCCTTCTGAGTTCTCAGCTAGAATTGCAGCAAACAGTTCAATTGTTCCTTTAATGAACCAAGATTTAATAAGACCATTAGATGATCTTGTTAAAAAATACGGAAAAGGAATACAAGATTCTCAATTAATTACAATTGATGGAAAAGTAATGGCTGTAGCATTTATGGCTAATACACAACACTTGTACTATAGAGAAGATGTCTTAAAAGATATGGGTATAGCTGTACCAAAAACATACGAAGAAGTTGTTGCAGCATCTGAAAAAATTAGAGCTTCAGGAAAAATGAAATACCCTTATGCAGCTGCATACAAAGCTGGTTGGAACCTAGCAGAAGAATTTGTAAATATGTTTATTGGGCATGGTGGAGAGTTCTTCAAAGCCGGAAGTGCACAACCTAATATTAATAATGCAAAAGGTGTTGCTACTTTAAATATGCTTAAAAAATTATCTGAACTAAGTAATCCAGATTATTTAACTCATGATAGTGAGGCAATTAAAGTTGAATGGGAGTCTGGTAATGTTGCTTTGATGACATTATGGGCTTCAAGATCTGGTACTCTTTTAGATGATGAGGGAGATGCTAAAATTACTGCTGCAACAAAATTAACTGGTCCTGCAACTGTTGGAGGTGGAAACATTCCAGCTGCAACTTTATGGTGGGATGGTTTTACACTTGCAAAAAATAGATCAGATGCAGACGCTGAAGCTACATTTAGAGCTTTAGCACATGCAGCATCAAATAAGAAAATGGTTGCTGACGCTGCTGATCAAGCTGTTTGGTTAGTAGAAGGATTTGTACCAGGACCAAAATCTATTGGTGTAATTGAAGCTGTAAAAATGGGAGCAAAACCATATCCTATGTTACCACAAATGGGTCTAATGCATGGTGCTTTAGGAAGTGAAATTGTTGAATTTTTACAAGGTAAAGAGTCAGCTGAACAAGCATTGAAAGATGTTGAGGCTGCTTACATTAGTAAAGCTAAAGAACAAGGCTTTCTATAAAATCTAAAACTTTATAAGTGGGGATTTATTCCCCACTTATTTATATTTTAAATGCCTAATAAAACATTTTTTTGGTTTTTTTTACCAACAGGTTTAGCCATGATCCTATTTATTGGGCTACCGATCATATCAACCGGAATTCAATCTTTTTACGCACAACATGATCAAGTTGTAAAAGAAGTTAAAAAGTGTGATCCTTTTGGATGTACTGTTTCAATTGTAGTTGATAATGAGGAAACCACAAAAATCAGAGATGCAAAACCTCTTGGAAAATTTAATGGCTTTGGAACTTATACAGACAGAAATCATCTAGCAGTTGATGAAATAAAAAAATTTTGGAATGAAACTGAAAGTTTTGGGGCATTTGTAGATCAAGTAACCAATCTACCTTTTTATAAAGCACTAATATTTACTTTAACATATTGTTTATTTGTTACTCCAAATGTGCTCCTGCTAGGATTTATTATTGCATTAAGTTTAAATGCAGTTGCAAGAAAAATTAGAGGACCTCTAATCTTTGGTACTATTTTACCAATGATTGTAACACCATTGGTAGGATCGTTAGTATTATTTTGGATGATTGATTCTCAAGGTATCATTGGTGCAAACATCCAAAATCTGATGAATGATCCCTATTTGTCACTAAAATCCTCTAAAACACTGACGTGGATAACCATCATAATTTATGGAATCTGGCATCATTCTCCATTCGCTTTTGTTGTTTTCTATGCAGCACTTCAAACCGTGCCTCAAGAACCTATTGAAGCAGCAATTATTGACGGCGCATCTAGATTACAAAGAATTAAACATATTGTTTTACCACATATTTATCCTGTAGTTACTTTTGTTGCTTTAATTTCTTTAATGGATAATTTTAGAGTTTTTGAACCTATAATTGGATTTAGTGCTGAGGGGAGTGCACAATCTCTTTCATGGTTAATATATGATAATTTAGTTAATGAAGAAGTAATATTGTTTGGTTCCGCTGCAGCAACTTCAATGATGACTATCATTGGTATAGCAATTTTATTAGCCCCAGTATTAATAAGAACTTGGA
>CACNXU010000014.1 GCA_902624585.1 uncultured Pelagibacteraceae bacterium
TGGTATTAGTTACCACAGTTGTTGTTGTAGAGATATTGACCACAGATGGCATTAATTTTTCTGCAAGATCTGCAAATGAAGCGGGAACTGGTTTAGAGTTTACACTTGATGAAAAAGTTAATGTTAAAACTATTGTTATAAATAATGTTTTAATTTCCTTCATATTAGCTCTTAATGTAATAAATAATTATAAAACCTATAACTGCAAAAATAAGTCCACCTGATCTAAGTTGACTATTTTTAACAAGTTCTAATTTTTTCAACATACTTTTCATTTTTGCTGGAAATAAGGCGTACAAAATACCTTCAATAAATAAAAAAAGACCAAAAGCTATAACTAGCTCACGCATTTAAGAATTATTGTTGGATTTCAGGTTTTATATTTCCAAAAAATTTAAAAAATTCACTATCAGGTGATAAAATTAGAGAAGTTTCACCGCCAATAAGAGCTTTTTCATATGCTTGCATAGCTCTGTAGAAAGCAAAAAATTCTGGATCTTGACCAAAGGCGTCAGCAAAAATTTTATTTCTTTCTCCATCACCTTCCCCTTTCATAATTTCAGATTGCTTTTGAGCATCTGCTAAAATTACAGTAACTTCTTTATCTGCAGTCGATGTAATTGTAACAGCCATCTCAGCACCTTTTGCTCTAAATTCTTTTGCTTCTCTCTCCCTTTCAGTCTGCATTCTTCTATAAATTGCATCACTGTTAGCTTGAGGAAGATCTGCTCTTTTAATTCTTACGTCTACAATATTAATTCCAAAGTTTTGAGCTTCGTTGTTTACACCCTCTTTAATTAAAGCCATTTGTTTAGATCTATCTTTAGATAATAATGTTTGTAACTCTTCTTGACCTAATACATTTCTAATTCTTGAGTTAATAATTGTAGATAATCTTGATCTTGCTACTCTTTCATTCCCAACTGAAATATAGAACTTTAATGGATCTACTATTTGAAACCTTGCAAACGCATCTACGATTAAACGTTTCTGGTCTGATGCAATAACCTCTTCTGGTGGAGCATCTAAATTTAAAATTCTTTTATCTAAATAAACAACATTTTGAATAAAAGGGATCTTAAAATTCAATCCTGGCTTCATTATAATTCTTTTTGGATCACCAAATTGAAGAATAATCGCTTGATTAACTTCCTTAACTATTATCACTGATAAATAAGCTACAACTCCAATTGCAACTAATATTCCAACTAATATTTTTCCAGCTTTCATTTTAATTTGTCGCTTTCTTTTTTAGTTCAGGTAATGGCAAGTATGGAACAACACCAGAACCCGCATTCTTCTCAATAATTACTTTATCAATGTCTGCCAAAACTTTCTCCATAGTTTCCAAATACATTCTTTCTTGAGTTACTGCTTTTGCATTTTTATACTCACTATAAATTGCAATAAATCTACTTGCTTCACCCTCTGCTTTTGCAACAACCTCTTTTTTATAGGCCTCTGCAGCTTGTAAAATTTTTTGAGCTTCCCCTCGAGCTCTGGGAATTACATCATTTGCATACGCTTCTGCTTCGTTTTTTGATCTTTCCATATCTGCTCTTGCAGCTTGGACATCTCTAAAAGCATCTATTACTTGATCAGGTGGGTCAGCTTTTTGAGTCTGCACTTGTGTAATTTGAATTCCACTTTCATAATCATCTAGAATAGTTTGAATTATAGCTTGTGTTTCAACTTCAATTTTTGATCTTCCCTCTGTTAAGATTGGTTGGATTGCACTTTTAGCAATTACTTCTCTCATAGCTGTTTCTGCTGCAGCTTTTACAGTTCCTTCAGGGTCTTGGATTTTAAATAAAAAGTTTCCTGCGTCTTTAATCACCCAAAATACAGAAAAGTCTATGTTAACTATATTTTCGTCACCAGTTAACATTAAGCTCTCTTGTGGCACATCTGCTACTCCACCGCCTGTTGAAAAACCACTATCTCTCTCAGATCTAAATCCTATGTCCATTCTGTTTACTTTTGTGACTTTAGGAGTTTGAACAGTTTCAACTGGGAAAGGTATATGGTAATTTAAACCGGGTTGAGTAGTTTTAACAAATTTTCCAAATCTTAAGACGACACCTTGCTCGTCTGGTAGCACTCTATAAAGTCCACTAGCTAGCCATACAAAAGCCAAAACTAATAGAATTAAACTTATAGATTTACCTCCAGAGGATTTACCTCCTGGCAAAAGCTTTTTAATCCTATCTTGAATATCCCTAATTAATTCATCAACATTAGGTGGTTTTGGGCCTTGACCTGAACCGTTACCACTTCCTCCACCTGGAGGTGTGCCCCAAGGACTACCGCCTTTAAAATCATCTGACATATGCGAACTTATATAGTGTCTTTATTAAAAAAAACAAGTAATGATAGTTTTATGTCAGATAAAAAGCATGAACTAAGTGCCGCAATGAAAAAGAAGCTAATGCCTAAGAAATTCACAAAAAATCCTATTCTTGGAACAAAATTTAATATAGCCATCTCAAGTGCAAAAGGTGGAGTTGGAAAATCTACTTTTGCAACGAATCTTGCGATAGCTCTTAAAAAAATTGGATGTAAAGTTGGTCTTTTAGATGCAGATATTTATGGCCCATCAATTCCTAAAATGTTCGGTATAAATGAAAAACCAAAAAGTGATGGGCAAAAATTAGAACCCATAACAAAATACGATATTCAATGTATGTCTATTGGTTTTTTAACTGACCAACAAACACCTATGATATGGCGTGGGCCAATGGTAACTAGTGCCATTAAAACTTTTACCCAAAAAGTAAAATGGAAAAATTTAGACTTTATAATCATTGATATGCCTCCAGGTACTGGTGACACTCAACTCACATTTTCACAAGAAATTAAAATGGATGGTGCGATAATTGTAAGTACACCACAAGAAGTGGCCCTTTTAGATGTCAAAAGGGGAATTAAAATGTTCGATAAACTTGGAGTCAAAATTTTAGGTTTAGTTGACAATATGAGTTACTTTATTGGGGATGATGGAAAAAAATATAAAATTTTTGGAAAGGGTGGAGTAAAACAAACTGCAAAAGAGTTTCGAAAAGAATTTTTAGGTGAAATACCTATTAATCCAGAAGTTGGTAAAACTGGTGATGAAGGAAAACCAATAGTTGAGGCTAATCCAGAACATGAAATTTCAAAAATATATTTTAATTTTGCTGAAAAAATTAAATCAACTTATCTTTGAGATCAAAAGCAATCATCAATTCATTCCACTCTCTTTTTGAGAGTCCTGAACTTTCAACATCTATATTTTCGCCTTTAATTAATTTTTGTATAATTACTTTTCCTTTTGCAGAAACCTCTGTACCACCAACTCTATAATTCATAAAAGCATCATATGTAATTGGAACCCATTTTTTTAAAGTATCTAACATGATATCTGCATAAATCCTTATTTCATATTGTGCGTGGCTATCAGCTCTTAGCCTTAAAAAATTCATTAAATTTAAAAGATCAGTTTTCCAATACCATTGAGTATAAGTATTTAAAGTCAGATTCATTCTAGCAAGTTCTCTGGCTAAGCCTTTTTTATTTTCATCTATAGTTGATCCATCATATCTTTCATTAAGCATAGTTTCATAATTATCATAAGTCCTCTCAGCATCATTTTTTAAAAGTTCTAAAACCTCTTGTGCCTGATTTCCCTCTAAAATATCTCCCCTACCTTGTCTATTACTCGTTGATTGAGCTGCTAAATTTTCTTTTGAGGGTAAATAAAATTCTTTATCTAAGATTGAATATCTTGCTGAATATTCATTAACATTTGCAGTTCTATGTCTTATCCATTGTCTTGCTATAAAAATTGGAAGCTTAACATGATATTTAATTTCACACATCTCAAATGGTGTACTGTGCCAATGTCTCATCAAATATTTAATTAAACCTTTGTCTGTCGAAACTTGCTTTGTTCCTTTTCCATATGAAACTCTAGCTGATTGAACAATGGATGTATCGTCACCCATATAATCAACCACTCTAACAAAACCATGATCTAAAGCTGGAATTGCCTCATATAGAATTTTTTCAAGCTCAGGAGCAGAAACTCTTTTCGTTTGATTGCTTTGAGATTGTTGATTTTTTATTTCCTCTGATTGCTCTTTAGTTAATTTCATGATTGTTGTTGAATCTGTTGTAATTACTTTTATATTAATAATGTTGGTTTTCCAACTACGACGATAAACGAATTTCGTAATAACCATTGCGGACGTGGGGGCAGTACCCACCACCTCCACCATTACAACTTATGGGGGTGAACTAGATTCGACGGGTGACTAAAGGCTATTCTTTCGTTCGGGATTGTTCCACCGTAACGGGCTAATTTATAATTGCTAACGAAAGTTACGCACTTGCAGCTTAATTAATTTATTAATTAAGTTACGGGGTTTGGGGCACCTGGCAACAGAACGCCCCTTCAAGATTCGTGTTTAGCGAAGCATTTCAACGATTAAAGAAAGATAAAACAAACTCGGGCGCAGTTGAGGCGCAGTTAACTACACTTCTTATAGAATAAAATTATTTAGGATCTTTAAAAATATTAAAAAAATTAAGAATAGGTATAATTATAAGTGCGACTATACTCCAAAATAAAGCTGCTATTGTTATAAAACCTAATATAGCTCCCCATGCTCCGTATGGAGATGTCGGATCGCTTTCTATATACCACTCATCTCCGAACCACTGCAAAGTATGCATGTCCACAATTTTATAAATAACTAAACAAATAATAATTGAAATAACCCAGTACCAAGTTTCTTTTTCCATTAAGTGCTCCCATAAGCCCAATGAAGTTTTTTCATAATTTTAATCTACAACTCCTAAAAAATAAGCTGCATAAACTACACAATAAAGTATTCCTGTCCACGCTACCATGACAAATAAATATCCCAGTATTTCAAAAATTAATTTGGGCAATCCTTTTTTGATCCAAATTTTTTCCATTTTTTCTAAATAAAGATTTGCTTTTTTATTATTAACAAACCAAAGAAATAAACTTAGAGCTGGAAAAAGCACAAGGACATATACAAAAAGACCCTCTCCAAAAATTCCAGCAAAAAACGCACTACCCATAATAATTTATCTCGAAATAGTCTTAGATTTTATAAAACCCAGAATCACGATCCCTAAAAGTTTTTTCATTTATATTCTTTAATCTTAAAATCTACTTCATATAAAAATGCCTCTGAATTCTGAAGCATTGTTTTAGCGTATTTTAATTTTTCATCAAACTTGCCTGCAACAATTATACCTTTAACACCTTCATCTTTTTTATGTTCTTTTATCCACCCCATATATCTTGATAACTGACCTACAGTATCATCACTAGTTTGATTTTTTTTTAATTCAATAACTACGTGGTTTTTTGTTTTTTTATCAATTGCCAATATATCAATTTTGCCAATTGTCGTTGGGTATTGCTGACTTAACAAAACACCATCCTCATAAATTAAATCATATTTTTTGCCAAATTCTGTTTTATCCCAATTAGCAATTATAAAATCTTCTAATTGTTTCTCCATATAAAAAAGTCCTTGGCTTATTGGAGACTCTTCATTTTTAATCTCCATAGATACAAATTTTTTATATGAATTTATTATCTGCAGTAGATCATTTTCTACATCGCTATTAGAAATTTTTTGATTATCTTCTGAAGTGAATTCTACGTTATCAGAGGCATTATTTGGGATATAAGATTTAAATAAAAATGAGTCTCCATATCTAGGAGGATTATTAATATGTTCGCTTATTTTTTTGTGACTGCTAACCACTTCCTCAGGCCAAGTTTGAGGATATTCTGATGTTTCACTAATACCATATGCTAAAATTAACTTATTTTCTTTTTTATAAAATAAATATACTGGATAAAATCCATTGCTAGTCTGCATTTCAGGTGCAAGAAAAGAAATCCAACTAACTCTTGCTGGCACTCCTTGTCCAAAAGAAACCTTCATATTTAAATCCAAATACTCTTTCGGATAAGATGACCATTTTAAATTGTCAGTTTTTGATTGTTGTATAAATAAATTTAGTATCTCACTTATTTTGTTCATGTGAAAAGCTTAACACAAATAACCTGAGCGCTCTATTAGTTCTGGGCGCACTCAGGGCGCAGTTAGATGTGAATTTTTTTGAGTTTCTGTTCAAATTATTCCCGATTAACGAAACAAAGTTCGGGGCACCTGGCAACAGAACGCCCCTAATTAAACTAATTTTTTTTTATTTCAGCTTGAGCAGCAGCGAGTCTTGCGACTGGAACTCTATAAGGTGAGCACGAAACATAATTTAATCCTGCTTTAGAACAAAAAGATATACTATTTGGATCTCCACCATGCTCTCCACAAATACCCAATTTAAGATTTTTATTTTGTTTTCGTCCCTTTTCTACAGCTATATTTACTAAATCTGACACCCCTTCGTCTATTGAAACAAATGGATCAACAGAAAATATTTTGTTTTCTAAGTAATCATTTAAAAATTTTCCACTATCATCTCTACTAATTCCAAAAGTAGTTTGAGTTAAATCATTTGTACCAAAACTAAAAAATTCTGCATGCTTAGCAATCTCCTTTGCTTTTATTGCTGCTCTAGGCAATTCGATCATCGTTCCTACTAAAAATTCTATTTTCATTTTATTTTCTTTTTGAACTTGACCAGCAGTTCTAATGACCAAGTCTTTCATTATTTTAATCTCGGCCTCTGTAGATACTAAAGGTATCATTATTTCAGGAAATGCAGATTTAATTTTATTTTTTTTAAGATAAGCTAAAGCTTCAAATATTGCTTTACATTGCATCTCATAAATTTCGGGAAAAGATATTCCTAGACGACAGCCTCTATGACCTAACATAGGATTTTGCTCATGGAGTTCTTCAATTCTTGACTCAACTTCTTTAACTGGGAGATTAACTATGCTAGCAACCTCATTAACTTCCTTTTCTGTACGCGGTAAAAATTCATGTAATGGTGGGTCTAGCAATCTTACTGTGACTGGTAATCCGCTCATAATTTTAAAAATTTCTATAAAATCTTTTCTTTGATGAGGTAATAGTTTTTCTAATGCTATTGATCTATCTTCTTTTGTTTTTGATAATATCATTTCTCTTACAGACAAAATTCGTTCTTCATCAAAAAACATATGTTCTGTTCTACATAATCCTATACCCTCTGCACCAAAGCCTTTTGCTATTTTGGTATCTTTTGGTGTCTCAGAATTTGTTCTTACTTTTAATTTTCTAAAACTGTCAGCCCAAGACATTAACTTCGAAAAATCACCAGATATCTCTGGTTTTACAGTTGAAACACTTCCAGCAATAATTCTTCCTGTTGAGCCATCTATTGTAATTATGTCCCCTTCTTTAATCTCAATTGACGAAGTTTTAAAAGATTTATTTTCATAGTTTATATCAATTTCACTTGATCCTGATACACAAGGTCTACCCATGCCTCTAGCCACAACGGCTGCATGACTAGTCATTCCTCCTCTAGCTGTCAAAATTCCTTTTGCAGCATGCATTCCTTGTATATCTTCTGGAGAAGTCTCTACTCTTACTAAAATTGTATCTTGCATCATTGCAGTTAGTCTTTCAGCCTCTTCTGATGTAAATACAACTTTACCACTGGCTGCACCTGGTGATGCTGGTAATCCATTTGCTATTACATTAATTGAGCTTTTTTCATCTAAAGTAGGGTGCAAAAGTGTATCTAAAGAGTTTGGGTCAATTCTTAATACGGCTTCCTTTTTGGAAATTAATTTTTCTATAACCATATCAACTGCAATCTTGACTGCTGATTTTGCTGTTCTTTTTCCTGATCTTGTTTGAAGCATCCATAGTTTGTTACTTTCGACTGTAAACTCTACATCTTGCATATCTTTGTAGTGCATCTCTAATTTTTTCAAAATTTTTTTTAGTTCTTTAAATACTTTTGGCATAGATTCTTCCATTGATAATTCTTTTACTTTTGCGTCTTGCCTTGCTTTTTTTGTAATGTACTGAGGTGTCCTTGTCCCTGCTACAACATCCTCACCTTGTGCATTAATTAAATACTCTCCATATATTTCATTTGATCCATCTGATGGATTTCTTGTAAACACAACACCTGTTGCACAACTATCACCCATATTTCCAAAAACCATTGATTGAACATTTACTGCAGTCCCCCACTCTGCTGGAATTTGATTTAGTTTTCTATAAACTTTTGCTCTATTGCTTTCCCATGATAAAAATACAGCACTTATTGCTCCTAACAATTGTTCATACACATCTTGAGGAAAATCTTTTTTTGTCTTTTCTCTTACTGTTCTTTTAAAGTCATCAATTAATCCATCCCAGTCACTTTCATCTAGATCTGTATCTAATAAAACACCTTTTGTAAGTTTATAATTTTCAATTAATTCCTCAAAATGGTAACCCTCAACACCCATAACTACATTGCTATACATTTGGATGAATCTTCTGTAGCTGTCTTTAGCAAATCTTCCATTAGAAGTTTTAACTGCTAAAGATTTAACAGTCTTATCATTTAAACCTAGATTTAAAATAGTATCCATCATGCCTGGCATTGATACTCTTGCACCAGATCGTACAGACAACAAAAGTGGATTTTTTAAGTCTCCAAATTTTTTTGAAACATCTTTTTCAATTAATTTTAATTCTTTTTTAATTTGAGAAATTAAATTTTTATTTAATTTTTTTTTATCCTTATAAAAAATTTCACAAACTTTTGTAGATATTGTAAAACCAGGAGGCACTGGAAGACCCATTCTTCCCATTTCAGAAAGATTAGCACCTTTTCCACCTAAAAAGTTTGTAGGATTTTTAATTTTTTTACTATCCTTAGAATTAAAGTTTAAAATAAGTTTTTTCATTAATGGAAGTCGATTAAAGCAAAATTAACATAATTGTTGAACGTTTTACACATCATTTGGATTAGTTCCAGCCTATTCTTCTTTATGACAAGATCATCTTCGTTCACAATTACATTGTCAAAAAAGTCAAAAACCTCTCTTTTGACGCTAGCTAAATTATCCAATGTTTGAACATAATTTTCATCTTTGTTAATGCCTGAAAAATATTTTCTTAATTCACTAATTTTTTTAAATAGGTTTTTTTCTAACTCAGTTTTAAAAATGCCAGGGTCAGTTGTATTTGATAATTCTATTTTATCTTTTTTTAATTCACTGTCTAAAATATTTGAGGCTCTTTTATAGCTCGCAATAATATCTAAACCATTTGGCTTGTTAATAATTTTATTTAAATGTTTAGCTTTATTAAAAATAATAACAGATTTATCTAAGTTAAAAGAACTGGTTGATGCTTGAATTATATCATTTCTAATATTTTCTTCCTTCATGTGATATTTTAATCTATCCATTAAAAAATCTGATAATTCATTTTGTAGAGATTGGTTATCAATTTCAAAACCTTGATCTAAATACAAGCTCGAAGAATAATTAATTAGATCTTTTATTTTAAAATCTTTTTTATTTTCAACTATTATTCTTATTACCCCCAATGCTAATCTTCTTAGAGCATACGGATCTTTAGAACTTGTTGGCTTTTGATTTAAACCAAAAAAACCAACTAAAGTATCGATCTTATCAGTCAAAGAAAGGGCTATGCTAAATGGTTTTTTTGGAACTCTTGAACCTGAACCTTTAGGTAAATATTGCTCACTTATTGCCAAAGCTAAATCTTTATCAAAACCTTGTGCGTTAGCAAAATAACCTCCCATTACACCTTGTAGTTCTGGAAATTCACCTACGATTTCTGATAATAAATCAACTTTACAAATTGATGCTGACAATTCAACTTTTTCTTTACTAATTAAAAGTTCATCAGATATCATTCCACCCAATTTTCTCATTCTTTGAGCTTTATCGAAATAACTTCCTAATCCTTTAAAATAATTCATTGATTTTAATTCAGTAACTTTTTTGACCATATTTTGAGATTTATCTTTTTTCCAAAAAAATTCTGCGTCACTTAATCTTGCTTCAACTACTCTTTCATTTCCAAGTTTAATTAATCCCTTTTTATCTTTTCTGTTTGCGACCACCAAAAACTCATTAGTAATATTTTCTTTATTATCAAATATAGGAAAATATTTTTGATGATATTGCATGGTAATAATTAATATTTCTTTTGGAATATTTAAAAATTTCTTATCAAATTCACAAAGAAGTATATTTGGTTGATCCGTTAAATCTACAACTTCATTAAGTAATCTAGGATTGTGTTGAATCTTAATATTTTTATTTTTTAATATATTGTTGAATTTTTTTTCTATTAACTTTTTTCTTTCATTGTGGTCAACAATAATGTCAATTTTTTTAAAAAAACTTTTATAATTTTTAAATTCTAAGAAAGACTTTTTATTTTCCTCAAATTCTTTATCAATAAAAGTTGAGTTAGAGGATGTTAGGTGATGAAAATTAAAATTTAACTTTTTTTTATCATATACAGCTAAAATTGACTTTAATGGTCTACCCCAATTTAGGTCAAAAGTTCCCCAATACATTGATTTTTTCCATTGAATTTTATTTAATAATATTGGGATAAATTCCTCTAGTAATTCATGTGTGTGCAATTTTTTTGATTTTGTCTTGAAAAAATAAAATTCTCCTTTGTCTGTTTTCTTTTGGTAGAGGTCCTTTTTTAAGATTTTATTTGACCTTAAAAACCCCTCAAGTGCTTCCTCTGGTGACTTAATATTTGGACCTTTGATCTCTTCAGATTTTAGTACAACATTTTTTTGAACACCTTCAAATAATACCACTAATCTGTTTGGTGTTGAATATGACGAGCTTTTTTTAAATAAAATTGATTTTTCTAAAAATAAATCATTAAAACTTTTAAGTAAGTCTTCCCTTAAATTTTGTTGAAGATTTGAAGGTATTTCTTCACTAAATAATTCTAAAAAAAACTCTGACATTATTTTTGACTATCTAACCAAACACCTGCTGCAGATTTTGTAATATCTCTTATTCTAGCAATATAACCTGCTCTTTGTGCGACACTGATTGCACCTCTTGCATCTAGAATATTAAACACATGACTGGCTTTTAAACATTGATCATATGCTGGTAAAGAAACTTTTTTTTCTACCAAATCTTTTGCCTCAGTCTCATGCATTTCAAACATTTTCAAAAGTGTTTCTATATTCGCATGTTCAAAATTGTATGCTGAAAATTCTTTTTCTGCTTGATGAAAAACTTCGTGATATTTTACACCTCCATCATTCCACAATAAATCATAAACATTTTTTTCTTTTTGAGTGAACATACAAATTCTTTCTAAGCCATAAGTGATTTCAACTGATACAGGTTTACAATCAAATCCAGCCATTTGTTGAAAATAGGTGAATTGAGTAATTTCCATTCCATCACACCATACTTCCCATCCTAATCCTGCGGCACCTAATGTTGGACTTTCCCAATCATCTTCAACAAACCTTATATCATGATCATTATGATCTATTCCTATAGTAGACAAACTATTTAAATAAAGTTTTTTTATATTTTCAGGAGAAGGTTTGATTAAAACTTGAAATTGATAATAGTGTTGTAACCTGTTTGGATTATCTCCATATCTTCCATCTGTGGGTCTTCTTGATGGTTGTACGTAAGCTGCTTTCCATGGTTTAGTTCCAAGTGATCTTAGGGTAGTAGCTGGATGAAAAGTTCCTGCGCCAACCTCCATGTCGTAAGGCTGAAGAATAACACATCCCTTTTTACTCCAAAATTTCTGAAGATTTAAAATTGTATCTTGGAATGTTTGAATTTTTTTTTTTTCTTTTTTTAATTTAGAAACCATATCTTTGCCAAATTGATCTTTCATCTAAAATACCTGCTATTTGATCTACTTGATTGCTAGATGAAGAAAGTTTTTGACTTAACCATCCTTTTGATTTTTCAAATTTTTTAATAATTACATCCTCACCAAATTTATCTTTTAATATTTCATGTGCGTTACCTATTCCATCAATCAATCCTAAATTTTTTGCTTTACTACCTGACCAAAACTCACCTGAAAAAAGTTCTACATCAGATTTATTTAATTTTGATCCTCTACTTTTTTCAACAACATCTATAAAGTCTTTATGAAGATCCAATTGAATATTTTTTAATCTTTCAATATCCTCGTTTTTTTCTTCTAAAAATGGATCAAGTGTGCTTTTGTTTTTGCCAGCAGTATGAACTCTTCTTTCAACCCCAATTTTTTTTATCAACTCTGTAAATCCAAAAGAAGAATATATCACTCCTATAGATCCAATTATTGAACTTGAATTTGCATAAATTTCGTCCCCTGCACAAGAAATCAAATAGCCTCCAGAGGCTGCTACGTCTTCAGCGAATACAATAACTTCTTTTTTGTGTTTTTTTGCTTGTTGTCTAATAAAGCTGTAGATTAAATGAGATTGAACTGGCGATCCTCCTGGAGAATTGATTGATATAGCAACACATGCCGCTTTTTTCAGAGAAAAAGCCTTTTTAATTAGTTCTTCTTGACCTGCAAAATCAATACCTTGTTTAAATTTTCCTGCATTACCAATAACCCCACTTAATTTTAAGTGAGCAACAATTTTTTTCTTTTTAAAAAAAGAGAACATAGGTAAGTCTTATAGAATTATTTATTGAATATAAAGACTACTTATAATTGAAGAAACTGGTGCGTCAATTGATAAGTAATATATATAAACAAATTATACTAATTTAAAATCTTATGGGAACAGTTGTACAGCTTAAAAATCAAATAAATGATTCATATTTTCAGCTTAAAGACTCGGTTGAAGAAAAACTGGTTTTAACCGAAGAAAAAATAAAATCAAAATTATCTAGTGACGTACAGCTGGTTCAAAAAATGACAGATTATCATATAGAAACTGGAGGAAAAAGACTAAGAGCTTTACTAACATTGGGTAGTGCAAAATTATGTGGTTACTCTAAAGGCTCTAGAGATATAAATTTAGCTGCGTGTGTTGAATTAATTCATAGCGCAACATTGATGCATGATGATGTAATTGATGAAGGCACTGTTAGAAGAGGTAAAGAAACTTTAAATAAAGTTTGGGATAATCATTCGTCAGTTTTAATTGGAGATTATCTATTGAGTAGATGTTTTGAAATGATGGTAGAAGACGGAAACCTAGAAGTTTTAAAATTATTATCTTCCACCTCATCTAAAATTGCTCAAGGAGAAGTTTTGCAACTTCAACACAAAGGTGAAGTTGATATGCTGGAAGAAACATATTTAAAAATAATCTCAGCCAAAACTGCTGAGTTATTTGCAGCATCAACTAAAGTTGGTGCAATTTTATCAGATGCAGAAAATAAAGAAAAAGATGCTTTAGAATTTTATGGAAGAAACTTGGGATTAACTTTTCAAATAGCAGACGACACACTAGACTATAATGCTGAACTTAAACTATTTGGAAAAAAAATTGGTCAAGATTTTTTTGAGGGAAAAATTACTTTACCAATAATTTTACTTTTTCAAAAATTAGGAAATAATGAAAAGAAAATTTTATTAAATATGTTTAAAAAAGAGTTAAGAACAATAGATGACTTTAATGAAATTATTGGTCTTATAAATAAGTATAAAATAATTCAGGAATGCTATCAAAAAGCACAGCACTATATAAATTTAGCCTCAAATTCTCTAAGTGTATTTAAAGACTCTGAGGAAAAAAATATTCTTAAAAGATTAACATCATTTAGTTTATCAAGAAATTTTTAAGGACTTAATAAAGACTTTATCCACTTTCCAGAGTTATCTTTATTATATTTTAATCTCTCGTGGATTCTGTTCTCACCATCTAACCAAAATTCAATACTATTTGGAGATAAAACCCATCCAGACCAGTGACTTGGTCTTGGTACATCTAATTTATTGCTATATTTTTTTTTGTAATCTTGTATAGATTTTAACAATTGTTCTCGCGAATTTAATTCTTCACTTTGCTTAGAAGCCCATGCTCCTATTCGACTTTCATACGCTCTAGATGAATAATATTCATCTGCAACCTGATCTGAAACTAATGATACCTTTCCATTAATTCTTATTTGTCTTAGGAGACTTTTCCAATGGAAACACATCGCTGCATATGGATTTTCTCTTAATTCATTTCCCTTTTGACTATTTAAATTTGTATAAAATACAAATCCATCTTTGTTGAAATCTTTAAGTAAAACCATTCTTACTGAAGGAATATTTTTTTTATTTGACGTAGCCAAAGTAACAGCGTTTGGATCATTTGGCTCAGTTTTCTTTGCTTCCTCGATCCATTCATGAAATAATTGAATTGGATCATCTATATCAAGAAAGCAACTATTAAGACCTAAAGAGTTTTTTTGATTCATAATTTAAACAAAATAATCTATATAATATAAATAATGTCATTTAATACTTTTGGAAAGCTATTTCGTTTCACAACTTGGGGAGAGTCTCATGGGCCTGCAATTGGTTGTATTGTTGATGGTTGCCCTCCAAACATAAATCTTAAAGAGCAAGATATTCAAATAGAATTAGACAAAAGAAAACCAGGACAATCTAAATTTACAACTCAGCGAAAAGAGGATGACAAAGTTCAAATATTGTCAGGAGTATTTGAGGGAAAAACTACAGGAACACCCATTTCACTTATAATCTACAATAAAGATATGAAATCCAAAGATTATAGTAATATTAAAGATAAGTTCAGACCAGGTCATGCAGATTTAACTTATTTTAAAAAATATGGAATTAGAGACTATAGAGGTGGTGGCAGATCTTCTGCTAGAGAAACCGCAGCACGAGTTGCGGCCGGTGCAATAGCAAAAGTAGTACTTCAAAAAAAATTAGGTAAAAAATTTAAAGTAATTGGTGCAGTAACTCAACTAGGAATTCTTGGATGTGATACAAATCAATGGAGCGATAAAGTAATTTCAAAAAATCCATTTTTTTGTCCTGATAAATCAATGATTAAATTATGGGAAAAATATTTGCTTGGTGTAAGAAAATCAGGATCCTCATGTGGAGCGGTGATTGAAATAAGAGCGAGAGGTATCCCAGTTGGTTTAGGCGCTCCAATTTATTCAAAATTGGATACTGACATAGCTTCAGGTCTAATGAGTATTAATGCAGTTAAAGGCGTAAATATTGGTGCAGGAATGAACTCAGCACAATTAAGTGGAGAACAAAATTCAGATGAAATTTCTTCAAAAGGAAATAGATTAAAATTCAATTCAAATAAAGCGGGTGGAATTCTTGGTGGAATTTCTACGGGCCAAGAAATTGTTGCATCTTTTGCTGTCAAACCAACATCGTCAATTTTAACTAGTAGAAAAACTATAAATAAATTTGGGAAAAATACTTCAATATCTGTTAAAGGTAGACACGATCCTTGTGTAGGAATTAGAGCTGTACCAATTGGTGAGGCTATGATGAACTGTGTTTTACTTGACCACTACTTAATGAATAAAGCCCAGTGTAGTTAGCTTAAATTAATTTTTCACAACTCTTATTGTCTCTTTTTGAAACAAAATATTAGCAATTTTCTTAGAAATTTGAGAACTGTTTAATCCAGCTTTATCGTACATTTTTTTTGGATCATCTTGTTCAATAAATTCATCTGGTAAAGTCATTGATCTAAATTTTAAACCTTTGTCAAATACTCCTCTTTCAGCCAATAAATTTTTAACATGAGAACCGAAACCACCTATTGAACCCTCCTCAACACTTATCATAAGCTCATGTTCGTTAGCAGTTTTTAGTATGAGTTCTTCGTCTAAAGGCTTAGCAAATCTGGCGTCTATTAAAGTTGTTGAAACTCCTTTTGCTTTTAATTCCTCTGCAGCTAACTTGCATTCTTCAAGTCGAGTACCGAGGTTTAAAATACAAACTTGTGTCCCTTGTTGAACAACTCTCCCTTTACCAATTTCAATTTTTTCGTCTATTGATGGGAGATCAACACCTACTCCAGTCCCTCTTGGATATCTAATTGCAGAAGGTCTATCATTTATATCTACTGAGGTATTAATCATTTTAACTAGTTCAGCTTCATCACTTGCTGCCATTACTACAAAGTTAGGCAAAGTAGATAAGTAAGTTATATCAAATGAACCAGCATGTGTTGAGCCATCAGCACCAACTAATCCTGCTCTATCTATAGCGAATCTGACTGGTAAACTTTGAATGGCAACATCGTGGACAACTTGATCATATGCTCTCTGTAAAAATGTAGAATAAATTGCAGCATAGGGTTTGTAACCTTCGGTTGCTAGACCAGCTGCAAAAGTTACAGCATGTTGTTCTGCTATTCCTACATCAAACATTCTATTTGGAAACTCCTTGCCAAAAATATCCATGCCAGTTCCTCCTGGCATCGCTGCTGTTATTCCTACTATTTTGCTATCTTTTTTGGCATGTTTAACTAACGTGTTTGCAAATACTTTTGTATAAGCTGGAAGGTTTGATTTACTCTTTACTTGTTCGCCAGTCTCAACATTAAATTTTGACACTCCATGATAATGATCATTTGCTTTTTCTGCATAAGAATAGCCTTTACCTTTTTGCGTTTTAATATGGATCATTATAGGACCCTCGTGTCTAGAGTCTTTTGCATTTTTTAAAATTGGAACTAAGCTTGATAAATCATGACCATCTATAGGTCCTGCATAATAAAAACCAAGTGAACTAAACAAAGTACCTCCTGTAACTGCTGCCCGGAAAAAATCCTCTGCTTTACCTGCTTTAGCACTAAATCTTTTTGAAAATGCAGATGTAATCAACTTTATGGTTTCTCTTAAACTAAAATATATTTTACCAGTAAATAATTTTGCTAAGTAAGTTCTCATTGCTCCAACTGGTTTTGCAATAGACATGTCATTATCATTTAAAATAACAATTATTTTTGTCTTAGATGCTCCCGCGTTATTCATTGCTTCGTAAGCCATGCCTGCACTAATTGCGCCATCTCCAATGACAGCTATTACATTAGAAGATTTATTTTCTAATCTATTTGCTTCAGCAATTCCTAATGCAGACGAAATAGATGTTGAGCTATGGGCTGCTCCAAATGGATCATACTCACTTTCAGATCTTTTTGTAAAACCTGATAAACCATCACCCTGTCGTAAAGTTCTAATTTTATCTTTTCTTCCAGTTAAAATTTTATGTGGGTAAGATTGATGGCCAACATCCCATATTAATTTATCATTTGGAGTATCAAAGACGTAATGAAGTGCGACTGTCAATTCAACCACTCCCAAACCAGCTCCTAAATGACCTCCTGTTTGTGAAACAGCATCTATCATTTCCTCCCTCACCTCATCTGCTACTTTTTGTAAATCCTTTTCAGAAACTTTTCTCAAATCAGATGGAAAGTTTATATCATTTAAAAATTGATAATTATTTTTCATTTTCTTCTATTTAATATGTAATCTAAAGTTTCATTAATTTTTTTTGATCTTGAACCATATTTGCTTAAATTCTTATTAATATCTTTTATTATCTTATCACAATACTTGACTGAGTCATCATGACCTATTAAATTTATGAGTGTTGCCTTGCCTTTTTTTTGATCTTTTCCTGTTTTTTTCCCAGCTTCCTTAGAATTACTTTTTAAATCAATTAAATCATCAGCTATTTGGAACAACAGACCAATTTTTAATCCAATATTCTCAAAAAATTTAATTTCTTTACTCATTTTTTTCTTAATTATTGCTGGAGCTGCACAACAAAAACTAAATAACATTCCAGTCTTCTTTATTTCCATTTCTAATATTTTATTTTTTGATATTTTCTTTCTCTCATAATTTAAATCTAAATATTGACCCCCAGCTATTCCTAGGTGACCTGAGCATTCTGATAATTTTTTTATTAAATCTATTTTAATCTTTTCATTTAATTTTAATTTAGAATTTGATAAAATTTCAAAAGCTAGTGTTAATAATGAGTTTCCTGCTAGAACTGCTGTAGCTTCGCCAAATTTAATGTGAGTTGAAGGTTTGCCTCTTCTGATATTATCATCATCCATACAAGGTAGATCGTCATGAATAAGTGAATAAGCATGAATACATTCAACGGCTGACCCAACTATTATTAATGTGTTATAATCTATTGAAAATAATGACCCCAAATCAATTAAGATTTTAGATCTAATTTTTTTTCCACCAGGAAATAAACCATACTTCATGGGTGGCTTCAGCTGAGAATATTTCTGTGAATTAATATATTTTTTAAGAAAAATATTTGTATCCTTAGCTATTTTATTAAGCTGTTTTTTCATTTTTTTTAGTTATCTCTTTAATCTTTTTATTTGTCTCTTCCCCAATAGTTTTAAAATTTTTATGAAATTTTTTTTCAATAATATTATTTAATTTTAGAAGTTCTTGATAACTATCAACTGAATTGTTTAAATTATTTTCCTTCTCTAGAGACTCTATAATCTTATTTGCTTTTTCTGTAAGCTCCTCAACTGAATACTGATCATAATCAAGTGGTAATATTTTATCTTTCATATAATAATAATTATTAATACATGAAATCTATTCAATCAAATATCAAAAAAGCAAAAAAATATTTAGATAATAATGATTGTGTTGCTGTACCAACAGAAACTGTTTATGGATTGGCTGCAAACGCTTACTCGAATAGTGCAGTTAAGAAAATATTTAGTCTTAAAAAAAGACCATTAAATAATCCTCTAATTGTCCATTATTATGATATTCAAAGACTTAAAGAAGACTGTGATATAAATGATAATTTAGTTAAACTTTACAAAAAATTTTCTCCAGGTCCGATAACTTATGTTCTGAAATTAAAAAATAACTCAAAAATATCAAAACTTGTCACTAATAATAAAAAAAGTATTGCCGTACGTTTTCCTAAACATAAATTGCTAAGAAATTTATTAAAAAATTTAGATTATCCGGTAGCGGCACCTAGTGCAAATATATCCTCAAGATTAAGTTCAGTTAAACCATCTGATGTAAAAGAAGAATTTGGTTCAAAAATAAAATATATTTTAAATGGAGGAAAAAGTAAAATTGGAGTTGAATCTACAATATTAAACCTTTTAGAAAAGCCCTCACTTTTAAGATATGGAGGCCTAGATACTAAAAAAATCGAAAATGTTTTAAAAAAAAAATTATTAATTAATACAAATTCAAAAAAAAAATTATCACCTGGTTTATTTCCATTACATTACTCACCCGGGATACCTTTAAGAGTCAATGTTAAAAAACCAAAAAAAGATGAAGCTTATTTATTAATTAAAAAAAGAAAATCAAAATTAAAAAACTATTATTATTTATCGAAAGTGAAAAATATAGATGAAGCTGCAAAGAATTTATATTCAACATTAAGAAAAATTAAAAACGATGGTTTTAAAAAGATTGCAGTCGAAAAGATACCAAGCAAAGGTCTTGGCAAAACAATTAATGATAGATTAAAGAGAGCCTCTAAATATTGATGACAAATTCTATTGAAGTAATAAATTTATCAAAAAAATATAAAGATAAAGTAGCAGTAACTAATATAAATTTTAAAATTAATGAAAATGAAATGGTTGGTTTATTGGGACCTAATGGATGTGGAAAAACTACAACTATTGGAATGATTTTAGGATTATTAAAACCAAGTAGTGGTGAGGTTTTAATCAACGGAGAAAATATTGAAAAAAACAAAATCTCACTTCTTCACAAAATGAATTTTATTTCACCATATATTGAATTACCTAAAAAACTTAAAGTTAAACAAAATTTAATTGTTTATGGAAAATTATATAATATTCAAAATTTAAATGACCGAATAGATCACCTTGCAAATAAACTTAGATTAAAAGATCTTTTAAACAAAATAACAGGAGAACTTTCTTCTGGACAAAAAAACAGGGTAAGTCTTGCTAAAGCTTTAATAAATGATCCAACGGTACTTTTGTTGGATGAACCTACTGCTTCATTAGATCCTGAAACTGGTGATTTTGTAAGATCGTTTTTAGAAGAATTCAAAAAGGAAAAAAAAATATCAGTTTTGCTTGCCTCTCATAATATGGAAGAAGTAAAAAGATTATGTAGTTCTGTTTTAATGATGAAAGATGGTTTAATAGTAGATAGAGGAACTCCTGAAGAGTTAATAACAAAGTATGGAAGAAGAAATTTAGAAGAAGTATTTTTAGAAATTGCGAGAAAATAAAAATGAATTTAATGAGAATTTATGGTCTTTTTTTAAGACACTTTTATTTAATAACTAGATCATTTCCAAGAATATTAGACTTAATTTATTGGCCTTCAATTCAAATTACTCTCTGGGGATTTATTTCTAATTTTTTTGCAGCTCATAGCACTTACTACAGTGGTGCGGTAGGAGTTATTCTTTCATGTGCAATTCTTTATGATTTTTTATTTAGAACCAGTATTGGCTTTAATATGTTATTTTTGGAGGAAATTTGGAGCAGAAACTTTACAAACCTATTTATTGCTCCTATGAAAATCAGCGAGATAATTATCTCTTTAGTTTTAACAGCTTTAATT